>JAFRPB010000035.1 GCA_017429345.1 Clostridia bacterium
CGGGCATGACCGCCCGATCGACGGCGAAGGCATCCCTGATTCTCACCTGCCGGTTCGGTCGGCGCTTCTGCCTGAAGGCAGAGATCTCCACCGGAGATCCGCGCCCTTTACGGCAGGGATGGCAAGGCAGAGAAATTGATTATTTTTCAACGGATTTAACCATTTTGCATTTCTCGCCCGTCCACAAGGGACGGGTCTCAAAACGCAAGCGGGCGGTCATGCCCGCCCCTACAATCGGGTGCCCGACGCCCCGATAAATCAGAATTTAACGCAACGCGACCCCGACGGCTTCTGCCGTCGGGGTCGCTGCGTTTGTTATACAATAATCAGGATTTTTTCTTCGCTACCGCGCGGCGGATCGCCTTGCCCAGCTCGAATACCGGGACCGTCGATGCGGCGAGGCCGAAGGAGATGGCGTATTCCAGCGTGCTCAGATCGTAATGCTGCGACGCGGCGTTCACTGCGTCGTTCGCGTTGAAGAATACGTCGTGAAGCGGCTTGATCCAGAACGGAACGAGCGTCAGGACGGCGGTCACAACGAACGCGCCGACAAGCCACCAGTTGAAGTTCTTGAACATGCTCTTTGAGAACAGCGAGCCCTGACGGGAACGCATATTGATCGCGCAGAACAGCTCGCCGAAGTTGACCGCGAGGAACGCCATAGCGACCGCGTTCAGACACAGGCTATGCTCGGCTTCCGTCGCGCCCCAGACGCGGAAAGATCCGGTCTCGAGATAAAAGCCGATGAAATACGCGGCGATCTCGACGAACGCAAGATAGATGCCCTGCCAGACCATATCGATACCGGCGCCGCCGGAGAAGATGCCGTCGGTCGTGGCGCGGGGCTTGCGGTGCATCAGGTCGCCCTCCGCTTTTTCCATACCCAGCGCAAGACCGGGCAGCGAGTCGGTGACCATGTTGACCCAAAGCAGGTGGATCGGTCCGAGGATCGTGAAGTTGAAGATCGTGGCGAAGAACATGATGAGCACTTCGCTCATGTTGGTCGAAAGCTGGAACTGCAGCACCTTGCAGACGTTGTCGTAGATCTTTCTGCCTTCCTCGACCGCGTTGACGATGGTGGCGAAGTTATCGTCCGCCAGCACCATATCCGCGACGCCATTTGTAACGTCGGTGCCGGTGATGCCCATGCCGATGCCGATATCGGCCGCCTTGATCGAGGGCGCGTCGTTGACGCCGTCGCCGGTCATGGCGGTGACCATGCCGCGCGCCTTCCAGGCTTTGACGATGCGGGTCTTATGCTCCGGCTGCACACGGGCGTAGACGGAATATTTGACGACTTCCTCTTTGAGCTCCTCGTCGCTGAATTTATCCAGATCCGCGCCCATGATCGCTTCGGACTCGTTTCTGATGATGCCCAGCTCTTTGGCGATGGCAACTGCGGTATCCTTGTGGTCGCCGGTGATCATGATGGGCACGATACCCGCCTCGCGGCACTCCTCAATCGCGGGCTTGACCTCGGGACGGACCGGGTCGATCATGCCGGTCAGGCCGATGAATACAAGGTTGTCTTCCAGCGCCTCGGGAGCGAAATCCGCGGGCGGCGCGGGATAGGTCTTCATCGCGGCGGCAAGCACGCGCAGCGCCTTATCCGCCATACGTTTATTGTCCTTGAGGATCTCTTTGACGAGCTCCGCGGTCATCGGAACGAGCTGCCCGCCCTTGAGCATGTGCGTGCAGCGGCCGAGGACCACGTCCGGCGCGCCCTTGGTATACTGCACGATGCCCTGCGCGGTCTCGTGCACGGTGGACATCATCTTTCTGCCGGAATCGAACGGCGCCTCGCCGATACGCGGCGCGCTTTTCTCGAGATCGTTCTTTTCCATACCGAGCGCATAGGCGTAGTTGACCAGCGCGCATTCGGTAGGCTCGCCGACCGCGTCACGCTTCTCGACGTCGAACTCCGCGTCGGAGCACAGCGCCATCGCCGTAGCCAGAAGTTTTTCATTCTCGCCGAAATGATCGACGACCGTCATCTTGTTCTGCGTGAGCGTGCCGGTCTTATCCGAGCAGATGATCTGCGTGCAGCCTAAGGTTTCGACGGCGGTCAGCTTGCGGATCAGCGCCTGCCGCTTGCTCATCGCGGTCACGCCGATCGAAAGGATGATCGTGACGACCGCGGGCAGTCCCTCGGGGATCGCCGCCACGGCGAGCGCGATCGCGGTAATGAAAGTCGCAAGCGCGGTATCGCCGAACAGACCCCAGGTAAAGGCTTCCTTGCCGGTAATTACGGGGATCATCGCCTCAACGAGACCGACGACGAAGACCAGCGCGGAAATACCGATGACGAGCTTTGTCAGGAATTTCGAGAGCTCCGCCATCTTGATCTGCATCGGGGTCTGCTCTTTCTCCGCCTCGGAAAGCGCGTCGGCGATCTTACCCATTTCGGTATCCATACCGACGTCGGTGACCACAGCGCGGCCGCGGCCGTAAACGATCGTCGAGCCGGAATAAACCATATTCTTGCGGTCGCCGAGCGCGACGTCCTTCTGCCCGTCTCTCAGCTGCAGAATGTTGATCAGCTTCGTCACGGGGACGGATTCGCCGGTCAGCGCCGCCTCCTCGACCTTCATCGAGTAGGATTCGATGATGCGCGCGTCCGCCGGGACCGCGTCGCCCGCCTCAAGCACGAGGATATCGCCGATCGTGATGTCCTCGCTCTTGACGGTGACGATCTTGCCGTCGCGCAGGATGCGGCTCGTGGGCGCGGTCATCTGCATGAGCGCTTCCATCGCGGCCTCCGCCTTGCTCTCCTGAACAAGACTCATGATCGTGTTGATGATGACAACGGCCAGAATGATCAGCACGTCGGCAAAATCCATCATCGTCGGTTTTCCGCCGGATTCGATGACCGCCACGATCCCCTGGATCAGCGCCGCGGCAAGCAGCATGATGATCATCGGGTCGGCAAGCGCGCCGATCAGTTTTTTGAACAGGGATTCTTTTTCGGGCTCCCTGAGCTTGTTCTTACCGTGCTCGGCAAGCCGTTTCTCCGCCTCTTCGGTGGAAAGGCCCTCTGCGGAGCTTTTCACTTCGGAGAAGACTTCTTCGGCTTCCTTCAGATAATACATAGCAATCTTCCTTTCTGCGTAGAGAGGAGCCGGAACGCGTCCGCTCTCGAAAAAAAAACTCATGCGGGCATAAATAGCCTGCATGAGTCTGGTCGTTTCATCCGAAGCCAAGCGGATTTTTAAACCCGCCATGATGTTGACAATCGGAACACGCGGCGCGTGCCAACTACTCCCCCAATAGGATAAAAATATTTTACCACACGCGCGCGGGCGTTGTCAAGAAAATTTATCCGCAAAACAAAAAATATGTGGAATTTTCCGAAAGAGTCTGCTATAATATGTGTTATAATAAATTTATCGTTTTTTGAGCGGGTGATATCTATGCTCCTTTCGCTTCTTTCCGAAGCTCCGACAAAGGAAACTGTCGTTCAGTATTTTCTGAACAATTTCTCGCTTCTGCAGACCGGCGACTTCTTCCTGCGGATCATTCTCGCGTGCGCCTGCGGCGCGGGGATCGGCTTCGAGCGCAGCCGCCGCTTCAAGGGCGCGGGTCTGCGCACCCATATCATCGTCTGCTGCGGCGCGGCGCTGATGATGATCGTGTCGAAATACGGCTTCGCGGATCTCCTCGGCGGCAAGGCCGCGGATCCCGCCCGTGTGGCGGCGCAGGTCGTCAGCGGCATCAGCTTTCTCGGCGCGGGCGTGATCTTCAAGAACCACGGTATGGTCAAAGGCCTTACCACCGCGGCGGGGCTCTGGGTCACCGCGGGCATCGGCCTCGCGGTGGGCGGCGGCATGTATGCGCTCGGCATTTTCTCCACGGTGCTCGTGGCTGTGCTGCAGGTCATTATGCACAAGTTCCAGATCGGTGCGGACGCGTACAACGCATATCAGGTGCAGTTCACCGTGAACGATTCCCCCGAATTCCGCGATTCTCTCAAGGAGAAACTGCTGGAATGGAACGCCAACACCACCGACACAAAGATGGAGCACCGGTCGGACGGGAAGATCTTCTACGATATGACCGTGCGCACCACAAAGGACCTTGAGCTCGACGACATCCTGTCCTTCTTCGACAGCGTCAGCGACGTCGAGAACCTGAACGTGGCGTCGGTGCACTGATCCGACGCCGACCAACGGAGGCGGCTATATGTTCAAAGGCAGCATCTTCGCGTATTACGGAATGTATCTTGTCGGCTTCGCCTTGATGATGCTCGTCTCGCGGCGCACCTGCGGGCGGTACCGCGTCGGCAAAACAGACGCGGTTTCCGGCACGCTGATCACCTACGTCGCGGGCATCGCCGGCGCGCTGCTGATGGGAAAAATATTCACGGCTGTTTCAACCGCCGTCGGTTCCCCCTCCGTCAGCAACGTCGCGATTTTCGGCGCGGTGATATTCACGCCGCTGATGCTGCTCGCCGTATTCCGGCTGATGCGGCTGAATCCGGCCGCGATGCTCGATCTGCTCACGCCGGGCATTTTCATTATTCTCGCCTGTGCGAAATTCGGCTGCGCGCTGCACGGCTGCTGCGCGGGGGTCCCGTGGAGCCACGGCATATATAACCCTTACGTCGGCGAGAAGGTCTTTCCCGTGCAGATCTGCGAGGTCGCGACGATGGCGGCGGTGATCCTGCTCACGCAGCTGACCGTTCGCCGCGCGCGCTTTATTCGCCCGGGGATGGCGTTCCCGCTGACCGCGGGCGTATACGCCGTGACGCGCTTCCTCTGGGAGTTCGCCCGGTATTACGACAGCGACCGCCTGCGCCGCTTTTCCCTCGGCATGAGCTTCTGGCAGCTCGCCTGCGTGATTACCCTCGCCGCGAGCGCCGTATTACTGCCGGTGATATATAAAAAGGATCTGAAATACTGATCGCCGCTGCGCTTTCAGCGCGAACTCCGACGCCCGATCTCCGAATTCCGGCAGCGGAGGGAAGACAGCGTGCAAAGGGATAACAGACGTTACATTCGGACCTGATATGAATGCGTAATTCATTTTCAGACTTTCTGTTACCTCCGGATCAGAATCTACAGATCGGAGCTCGGACATCGGATGTCGGACATCGTAAACCGCCCGTCCGCGGGGCTGCGAAG
>JAFRPB010000036.1 GCA_017429345.1 Clostridia bacterium
GGCGCGGTCAGCACATCGGTAAGCCGATAGTGTCAGCACATCGGTAAGCCAGTGGTAAGTACACACCAGCCTCGTCAAGGTGGAGATCGGCGCAATTTCGATAGGAACACAAGGTGGAAATTGCGACGATACTACCTTGACGACGGAACAACAGATATAATGGATCAGAGGCGCGTAAGCACTTCAGGGCTTACCGCCCTTCTGTGCAGCTAATCTGATTGTAACTCTTCCAGCGGGTAAAAACAACAGGAATCGAGTTCAAGCGTCCCAAGCAGAAAATCCGCCAGAAAAACATGGTAAGTACGGCCTTCGTCAAGCGGCTTCAAACCAACGTGCCAGCCTCTGAGTGCATGGCCGATCGTGATACGGATGCCGTTCAGGATGATCTCTCCGCCGCGGGTAACTTTACGAACAAGGAAGCCCATGGGATATTCCAATTCGTCATAATCACCGGTGTATTTGCGATCGGATTTCTCATACAACTCATCCGGTGTTTTCATTCCGATCGCTTCATTCGGTCTGACGGAATTGTATTCTTCCACCCACGCGTCAAGGATCGCCTGATTTGCGGCAATGCCGCCCGGAATTTTCCCTTCGATTTCTTCGGCAATGTCTTTGTGCATTCGCTCCAGAGATCCGTTCTGTTCCGGGTGTCCCTTTAAGGATCGATCCGGCAGGATGCCGAGTGTGATCCACCAAACAGAGAGCGTTGTGAGATTCAAAAGGCCGTTCGGAGCGGCAAAAGGCGCGCCGTTATCGCTGTGAATGACCTTCGGAAGACCGTATGTCTTGAACAGATCCGTCATGACCGCCCTGACTGCGACGGAGGTTTTGGACTGCATCAGCCTTGCGCACAGGATCTTTCGGCTGTGTCTGTCCCGCACGGTGAACGGTTCGCAGATCTCTCCGTCCGATTTCCACCAGCCCTTGAAATCAATGCTCCAAACGTCGTTTGCGGCTTCGGCCTGTATTTGCTGCTGCAGCCGCGGACAATCGGATGACGCCGGAGGTCTTGTCTTGCGGGGCTTTACGAGCCCGGCTTTGTCGAGGATCCGTTTTACGCTTGAGAGAGACGGCACGTCTTTTTGCGGTTTTTTCTTTGCATAAATCTCCCGAATCTTTTTCGGTCCCCACGCAAGATGTGCGTTCTTGATTTTGATCAGCTCGGCTGCCGTATCTCCGTCAATCATGTCCTGTTTTAATCTGGCCCGTGATTGTTCGTGCAGCCCGATTTTCCCCTGCTCGTAAAAACGGTTCTTCCACTTATGGCCCGTTTTTTCCGAAATCCCAAACTCTGCGCACAGGTGTTTGAATGGCTTTTCCTGTTTCAGCATTTCCTGGATAAACAATTCTTTTTGCTCCATTTTATCGGTTTCCTTCCATGGCATAATGTCCACCTCTTTCGTGTCCATTATACCCGAAGACTTACCTATGTGCTGAACCTTTCACTTACCTATGTGCTGAGCTTTTCCACTTACCGATGTGCTGAACCCGCACCTAACCCGGAGGCACTGCGGCAAATTGACAGGCCTATTGCCTGATGCCCAATGCCTGATGCATGAAAATGAAAAAGGAATCGGGACGTGTCCCGGTTCCTTTTACATTTTTTCTTTGATCTTATCATACAGCGTCGGGATCGTTACCTGATGATCGCCGACGAAGTGCCAGCCTTTGCCGCCGTGCTGCGTCGGGCGGTTGACGATGTTCTTGCGCGGACGGTAATAATAATTCGGGTCCTCATAGCCGATCTTGCTGCGGTAGTCGCCGAGGTCGACGAGGTCGAAGTTCGCCGTTGTGATGCGGAACGTGGGGCAGCCGAGATTCCGCGCGATCGACAGCGCTTTCAGGAATACCTCGGGACCGATCACCGACGAGCCGAAATTTAAGAATACGCCGCCGTCGAGCTGCGAGACCGAATAGCACATCTTCTTAAAATCGATCCCCGAGCATTTGCCGATCGCGCCCATATCGCAGATCGGGTGCTGATGGATGATATCCGTCCCGAGGGCGATATGATAGGTCAGCGGGATATCGAGCTTGTATCCGTTCCACAGAATGCAATCCTCGCGGTTCGGGAATTTTTCGGGATTCAGGTCGATGTATTCGCCGAGCGCCTCGCCGTAGCCTAGGCCGAGCTCAGCGCCGCGCTGAATTGCTTCGTTCATCCATCTGCCTGTCTCTTCCCACATCCCGAAAGAGCCGTCCTCGATCGCAGTGGGCACGTCCTCGCTCGTGCCGCCGAGCCAGCAGAGCTCGAAATCGTGGATGCTCGTCGCGCCGTTCGCGGCGACATGGGTGATGATCCCCATTTTCATCAGCTCGATGATATAGCGCGACAGGCGGTTTTTTACCACGTGCGCGCCCATGCTCCAGATCACGGGGCGGCCGTTCCTGCGCGCTTCGAGAATACGGTCGACCAGCTCGTCGAATCCGTCCGCGCTGTATTCCTCATGCGGCGTGACCCCCGGCGTCATCAGGTTATCGATCGTGACGAGATTGATCCGCTCGCGGGCGGAATAAGTTTTGATCGGGGAGAGATCGAGCGTCTGTTTTCTTCTTTCCATATCGTTATCCTCATAAAAAGATTTCCGTATCATCTTTCTCATAAAAAGAAGCGGTGCGTTTTAAGCACCGCTCTTGTTTTGATTTTATTTACGCAATGTAGAAGATCGCGGTGGCAATAATGAACTGCGCTGCGTAATAGAGAATATGGTTCGAAAGAATATGTTTTTTCTTGTTCTTGCCGACGCCGAAATAGGTGCCGCTCAGAATTAGGTCGGAGAGCAGGAACAGGATCTCGCCGAGCGCCATCAGGCCTGCCGCGGAAGAAAAGCCGACTTTAAGCGCGCAGCATACGGTGAACGCCGTCGTGAATGCAAGGATCGCGGAATAAACCGCCGAGATCGCCTTGAATCTGCCGAATTTGACCTTGAGGATCTTCTTTTCGCCGAAAACAATAACAAGCACAAAGATCGCGGCGACGATCAGAGCGACCCAGATAGGACGGTAATCGTATGTGCCTTCCGGATTCCAACGGAAGCAGTTGAACGCGCCGATGAAATAAAACAACTGCGTGCCGATAAAGCTTGAGAAGCCGAGAAAGCTGTATTTGTCGCTGTCTTCCAGATATACGTATTTGAGATCAAGGAACAAATCGCCCAAGATCGCGCACACAAGACCCGCGATGTATGCCATAGCCCACGGGTTTACTTTACTGAAGCCGATCACGGGAGCGCCGTAAAGTGGCATGGAATCGACAAAAGCGCCCATAGCCGTAAGAACAAACAATACGCTCGCGCCGGTTTTCACGATGGCGGCGGAAAGACCGCCCTTCTTGATTCTTAAGATGAGAAACGCGATCGTGGCGGCGACGCCGATCACCAAAAGCGGAATGTGCAGCATAAAAAAACCTCCGTTACGAGTTATATATATTTTATTATACAGGCTTTTTCACAAAAATACAATATAAATATGAAAAATTATGAAAATTTTTCAAAAATCCTTTTTCAGCCGTTGAGATCCATGAATTTCGATACAAAGCTGTCCGCCGCGGGCCAGAACATTTCGGGATGCGCGGTACAGGCCTCCGTGTGATCGGCGTCGGGAATCGCCAGACATTCCTTATCCTCGCACGCCTCCGCCTCATAAAGCTCATACATCATACGGCAGGGAATAAAGTTATCCTCTTCGCCGTGGAAGAACATTGTGGGCGTTTTGCTTTTCTTGATCTGATCGATCGGGTTCGCTTTTTTGATATCGAACCCCGCGTGAAGACGCGTAACAAGACGCATTGTGCTCATCAGCGGCTCGGCGGGCAGATGGATCCGCTCTTTGAGGGTGTTGGTGAAGATATCCCACGCTGTCGTAAAACCGCAGTCGGAAATCGCGACCTTGACGTTGTCGGGAAGACGCTCGCCGGTGACGTTCATTACGGTCGCGCTGCCCATGGATGAGCCGATCAGAAGAATCTTCGCGTCCGGGTCTCTGTCAACAAAATAGGTGATCCAGTCGATCACGTCGAATCTGTCCGGCCAGCCCATGCCGACGACCTTTTCCTCGCTTTTGCCGTGACCTTTCATATGGGGGAGCAGCACGTTCCAGCCGAGTTCGTAATAATGCTTCGCCTGATAGGACATGTTTTTCGGACAGCTTGTCCAGCCGTGAATACAGAACGCGTAATTATGAGACTCGCGCGTAGAGGGAAGATAATCCGCAAAGAGATTTTCGCCGTGACTTGAAACAAGACGAAGATCCTCGTGATCCGTGCAGTCGTACCAGATGCGGTCGTCGTTGATCTGATCGGGGTGGGCCCTGTAGTAATCCCGCTCCGCGGGCTCTATATTAATCGTGTTGAGTCTGCGTTTCATCCCGCGGGACGTCATGGCGATCTCAAAAGCGAGCTCGCAGAACGCGAAAGACGCGCCGCCGACGGCGGCAGCCGTAATCGCGGTACTCTTTAATATCTTTTTGGCCGTGACGTTTGCCACTTCGATCATCTCCGTTCATATATTATATTCATATTATACAGGAATCAATCTGAAAAATCAACAACAAATCGCCGTATCTGCGTATGATATCAATAATTTCGCCTCGGCTGCCGAAATAACCGACGAAATTCATCGGATTTTTTTTTGCGAACGGTTGTATTTTTCATAATATAATGTTATACTTATAAAAAAATATGAAATCATCTAAGACAGGAGAGATCGACATGAGTGAGAATACCGTAAATCCCGTTGAGGAGAATAACGCGCAGGAATCCGGCAAAACCGTGCTTCGCGCCGTGACGTTCGGCGGCTTCAACCGTACGGATGTGCTTGATTTTATCGAGAGACAGAAAAAAATCGAAGCGGATCTCAAGAAAAAAGTGGATGAGCTGCAGACGAAGCTCAACGCTTCCGGCGGCGCGCAGGCGCAGACCGACGAGGCTCTGCAGGCGGAGCTGGCTGCGGAAAAACAAAAAGTTGCCGCGCTTGAGCGCGAGAACAAAAACCTTAGGGAAAATGCGGCGATCGTCATGCCCGCAGGCGAAGGAGCAGACGCAGCGCAGATCGCCGAGCTGACGGCCTCTCTTGAGGATGCGCGAAAAGAAAAATCGGATCTTGAAAAGATGATCGCAAAAAAGGATGAGCTGCTTTCTCAGTATGCGGAAAAGGTCGCGGAAAAAGACGGGCTGCTTTCGCAGTATGCCGGTCAGATCGCGGAGAAAGACGCGAAGATCGATGAGCTGAACGCGCTTCTTGCGAAGCCTGCGCAGACCGGTTCGTGCGAGGCGCAGATCGGCGCGGTGCTGCTCGACGCGCGTCGCTGCGCGGACGAAATGATCGCTTCCGCAAAGCTTGAGGAATCCCGCATTCGCGCGCAGGCGTATTCCGGGATTGAGAAAACGAAGAAGACCGTGCAGCATATCTGCGATGAGCTTGAGATCTCTTTCGAGAGATATCAGCGCAACGCGCTTCTTGCGAAATCCACCATGGATGAACTGAATGAGATGATGGATTCGGAACTCGACGGTTTTTCCGCCTCTGCGTCCGACAACGGAGAGAATGTTGAATAATTCGTTTTACGATCTGAGAAGACAGATCATCAAACAAGAGTTCAGTCGAATGAACGATATGCAGTTCAAGGCCGTCACAACTGTTGACGGCCCTGTTCTTGTGCTTGCCGGGGCCGGAAGCGGAAAAACGACGGTCATCATCAACCGTATCGCCAATCTGATCCGTTTCGGTTCGGCTTACAATACGGATAAATCCTGGCGGGCGCCGACCGATACGGATCTTGAAAATATGAAAAGATACCTTGCCGGCGACCGCGCTTCTTACGAAAGCTTTGCGGATCTGATGGACTGGGGTTCCGTCAAGCCGTGGCGGATTCTCGCCATTACCTTTACAAACAAGGCTGCGGGGGAGCTCAAAGACCGGCTTACCGCGATGCTCGGCGAGACCGACGGCGCGGACGTCTGGGCGTCGACGTTCCATTCCTGCTGCGTGCGGATCCTGCGCCGCGACGGCGAGAGTATCGGATATACTTCGCATTTTACCATTTACGATACCGATGATTCGAAGCGGGTGATGAAAGAGGTCCAGCGGCTTCTCGGTATCGATGAGAAGTTTTTACCTGTCAAGATGATCCTGAACGTGATCGGCAGAGCGAAGGATAAGCTGATATCTCCCGAGCAGTTCAAAGCCGAAGCGGGCGCGGACGCGCGTCTTCGCCGAATCGCCGAGGCTTACGTTCTGTATCAGGATATGCTGAAAAAGGCGGACGCGATGGATTTTGACGATATTATCGTCAACACCGTAAAGCTTTTTGAAACAAATCCCGAGGCGCTTGAAAAGTATAATCAGCGCTTCTCGCATATAATGGTCGACGAGTATCAGGATACGAATTACGCGCAGTATGTTCTGACGCGTTATTTAGCCGGAGAGAAACGGAATATCTGTGTCGTCGGCGACGACGATCAGTCGATTTACCGTTTCCGCGGCGCGACGATCGAAAACATCCTGAGTTTCGAAAAGACCTATCCGAACGCCGTCGTGATCCGGCTCGAACAGAATTACCGCTCTACGCAGAACATTCTCGACGCGGCGAACGCGGTGATAAAGAATAATTCCGAGCGCCGCGGAAAGAATCTTTGGACGGATCACGGCGCGGGGGAGAAGATCGAGGTCGCGACGAATGCCGACGATATCGCCGAAGCGGGATATATTGCGGACGCGATCGTCGATTCCGCTGCCGAGGGCAAAAAATGGAGCGACCACGCGGTTTTATACCGTATGAACGCCCTGTCGAACAATATTGAAACAGCGCTCGTGCGCGCGGGCGTGCCCTATCGCGTGATCGGCGGCCATCGGTTTTATGACCGCAAGGAGATCCGCGACGCGCTTGCGTATCTGTGGCTGACCGTCAATAACGACGACGACGTGCGCCTGCGGCGGATCGTGAACGAACCGAAACGCGGTATCGGCGATACGAGTCTCAATAATGCCTCGCAGATCGCGGCGGGACTCGGCGTAAGCATTTTTGAGGTGATCCGCGACGCGGACGCTTATCCCGCGCTCAGCCGCGCCGCTGCAAAGCTTAAAGCGTTCTCCGCGATGATCGAAGACTTCTCCGAGCGTCTTGACGTTATGAGTCCCGCGGAATTGTTCGTATATATTATGGAGAAAACAGGCTATATCGACAGTCTGCAGGCGGATCCTGCCACGGCGGAGGACCGTCTTGAGAACCTTGACGAGCTAAGATCGAACCTGATCCGTTTCCGCGAAGAAAATTCCGAGGGTACGCTTGCCGATTTCCTTGAAGAGGTCGCGCTGTTATCGGATATCGACAATTACAATTCCGAGACCGACGCCGTTGTGCTTATGACCATTCATTCGGCCAAAGGGCTTGAATTTCCCGTTGTATTCCTCGCCGGGATGGAAGAGGGCGTGTTCCCGGGGATGCAGTCGATGTACGATCCTTCGGAAATAGAGGAGGAACGGCGGCTTGCCTATGTCGGTATTACCCGAGCAAAGGAAAAACTGTATATCACCAACGCGCTTCGCCGGATGCTGCACGGCTCGACGGCTTATAACCCGCCGTCAAGATTTCTGCGGGAGATCCCTTCGGAGCTGACAGAGACGTTCGGCGCCGACCGCAGAGATTCCGGTTACGGCGGTTCCGTGTTCGGCGGGTATTCCTATCGCGGCGGATACGGCGGTCCCGGCGGGTATCCGGGCGGCAGCCGCGCGGGCAATTATCCGGTCCGCACGGCACGGCAGGGAAATCGGGGCGCAACAACGCCGTCCGGTTCACAAAGCGTAAAGATCCCGCAGAAGACGCAGACTTCGACGGGCTTTGCCGGTTCCACGCTGTTCGGGGCAGAAAAACAGAAAAAAAGCGCGCCTCCGACGCAGGATCTTGCTGTCGGCGACGCGGTCATACATAAGAAATTCGGCAGCGGCGTGATTCTCAGCGCCGAACCTATGGGAAACGATGTGCTTCTCGAAGTCGCATTTGCAACCTGCGGCACAAAGAAGCTCATGAAAAACAGCGCGAGACTCGAAAAACTTCACTCATAAAACGGCGTTCGGATCTTTGACATCCTGAAATTCACGGCTTTGCCTTCCTGATTGTAGCGGTAGATGCTCAGGGCAAGTCCGATACCGACGTAAAGGCACAGGTTCGACGAGCCGCCTGCGGAGTAGAACGGAAGCGTGATTCCGACCACGGGCAGAAGCATCAGGCACATGCCGACGTTGACGATCACATGCCCCGCAAGCATCGCGGCGAGACCGTTGCACATATAAGACGCAGCCTTATCGCGCGCGTTGTGCCCGGTGTTGACGATTTTTACGATGATCAATACGATCAGTCCCAGGGCGAAAACGCACCCGATAAAGCCGAGTTCTTCGCCCACCACGCTGAAGATCATATCGTTTTCCCGCATGGGAACGCCTTTGACCGCCTGCGTATAAGTACCCTTCATCAAGCCCATCCCGGTCCAGCCGCCCGCGCCGATGGCGGTGATACCTTTTTCCTGCTGATAAATGATATCCGGGTAGTCTTCGGGGTAGAGCAGCGCCATGATCCGCTGCTTCTGAATCTCGCCGAGCACGAATTTCCACGCGACCGGAATCGCTGCGGCGACCAGAACGACGGCAGCCGCGATATGCTTCGGCGCAAGTCCCGCCATAAAGAACATGACGGCAAATATAATAAGAAAGATCAGCGCGCTTCCCATATCGCCGGTCACGACGACCGACCCGGCGGCGACCGCGCCGTGCAGGCAGAGAAGAAGCACGGTTTTCAGTTCGCGGATGTGATCCTTCACAAGATCGAGATGCGCGCCGAACGTGATGATGAACATGATCTTCAGAAGCTCCGACGGCTGGAAATAAAAACTCATACCGGGAATGTGCAGCCATGATCGCACGTCGCTTCGTTCAGCCGGACCGGTACCGAACAGGAACGTCACCGCCATCATCGCGACGCCTGCGGCGGCGATCAGCGGCCATAATCGCAGAATGTTTTCGTAATTGATAAAGGACATAACGAGCGCAACGAAGATACCGCCCGCTACGGCGATGATCATCACGCGCAGATCGCGGGATATGAGCTGATCCGCGCCGCGTGAAACCTCCGTGGCGCTGCGCACGAGAACAAAACCGAAAACAGACGCCGCCATGCACAGAAGCAGCAGCGTAATGTCGGTCTCGCGGATCGCTTTTTTGATAACGGAAATAACATTGCTCAAAATTCATTCAACTCCGATATACATATTATAATGGCTGTTTCGGAATTTTTCAATATGTAATTCGTATTTTAAGGTAGAGTTATGCAGACGTTTCTTTCACATTCTCCCGCCGAAACGCGGGATATCGCAGCTCAACTCGCGAAAAATATCCGCGGCGGCGCGGTGATCGCCTTTCGCGGCGGTCTCGGCATGGGTAAGACAGCCTTTACCCGCGGCGTTGTTGAGGCGATGGGAAATACTGCCGAGGTTTCAAGCCCGACCTTCGCGATCGTCAACGATTACGGGGGAGATCCGCATATTTATCATTTCGATATGTACCGCGTAGAGACATGGGACGATCTGGACTCCACCGGATTTTTTGATTATTTGAATGATCGTTCGATCCTTTTGATCGAATGGAGCGAGAATATCGAAAACGCTCTTCCGGAGGATACGGTCTTTGTTGAGATCGCCCGTGGCAAAGAGGAGAACGACCGTATAATCACCGTACGATACGGAAAGGACGATAATTAAATGAATGTTCTGGCGATCGAATCGAGCGCCGTAACGGCGTCGGCAGCGGTGACGCGCGACGGCGCAGTCGTATGTGAAGAATTTATCAATAACGGCCTTACGCATTCGGAAACGCTCGCGCCTCTGGCCGCCGCTGTTTTGAAAAATGCCGGCATGGCCCTTTTTGATATGGATGTGATCGCGGTCACGAACGGACCAGGTTCTTTTACGGGCGTGCGCATCGGGGGCGCTCTTGCAAAGGGACTCGCGACGCCGAATGAGATCCCGACCTTCGGTATCTCTTCGATCGAGGCGGCGGCATATCCATTCCGCAAAAAAGACGGGATCATCATGGCGGCGATGGATGCGCGCAGGCAGCAGGTTTACACCGCGTTTTTTACGGCGGGCGAGGACGCGCCGAAGCGCCTGACCGAAGACGCGGCGATCTCGCTTGCCGAGGCGGAGGCTTTCCTGCGCGAAAAAGCGCAGCCTGTGACGCTTTGCGGAGACGGCGCGCGCGTCGCTTTCGAATATTTTACAAAAAGCGGACTTGCTTCGGCTCTGCAGATCACTCAGCCCGAGGGCGACTGCGTTTATCAGCGCGCCTCGTCGGTCGCGCTTCTTGCGGATTATTATTTAATGAAAACCGATAAAACGCCCCTCGACGCGATCTTCCTTCGCCCGAAATATCTGCGCCCCTCGCAGGCGGAAAGGGAGCTTGCGGCAAAATCATGATTTGTCTAAGCGTTGGGCACACCGCCAGTAGCACGGCAGACCTCTGCCGTCTTCGTGCGGCGGTGCGGATATACGGCGGCTCGCCGACGGATACCCCGGCGTCGTACGACTTAAGAATGTTTAATAAAATTAACGTTGAATGCCGTCGGGACGGGACGACATTTCATGCTGTCCGCTCACAACGACATTTAAAACGGCAGAGGTCTGCCGTGCTACCATGTGCGCCGCACACCGAGATAAACCAGCTCGACAAATCAGCATTCCGCAGTTCGGAGATCTGCCTGATTATCTTGATCAATATAATTCAAGTCGCGAAGCGACTTCCTTCACTTCACTCTTCACCCTGCACACTTCACACTTCAGAAACAACCAACAACCAGCAACTACCAACTAACATCTACAGGAGGCATCAACAATGATCGCACTCGGCGCCGATCACGGCGGTTATGAACTCAAAGAAGAGATCAAGAAGCATCTCGAGGCAAAAGGGATCGAATTTGTCGATTGCGGCACTTATTCCCCAGCGTCGACGGATTATCCGATCTGGGCGAAAAAGGCGTGCGGCGAGATCACTTCGGGCCGGGCGGAGAAGGGCATTCTCTGCTGCGGCACCGGCGTCGGCATCTCAATGGCGGCAAACAAGATCCGCGGCATCCGCGCGGCTTGCTGCAGCGACTATTTCAGCGCGAAATACACTCGCCTGCACAACGACGCGAACGTGCTGTGTCTCGGCGGCAGAGTGCTGGGCGTCGGACTGGCTCTCGAGCTGGTCGACGTATTCCTCGAAACGGAATTCGAGGGCGGCGAGCGCCATAAGCGCAGGATCGAGCTGCTGCATTCTCTTGAGGAGAACTGACAAATGGTGAGACTTGAAACGAAAAACGGCCGCTTCAAGCTCATGCAGTTCGCCGATATTCAGGAGATCGTCGATTTTTCTCCGGATACCGAGAACCTGATGCGTGCTGCGCTGCAGAAGGAAAATCCGGATCTCGCGGTCCTGACCGGCGATCAGATCAAGGGCTACGGAGTTACGATGCACGGCGGCGACAGCCGAGCAAAGGCGAAAGCGGTCATCTCCAAGATCACGTCGATCTTTGAAAGTACGGGCACGCCTTTCGCCATGGTATTCGGCAACCACGACGCGTTTGGCGAAGCGACGAAGGAATATCAACAGGAGCTTTACGCGCGTTCGCCGATGTTCGTCACCGGCGGTGAATACCTTGGGGGCGTCGGCACGTTCTCGATCCCCGTATATTCCCCGAACGGAGCGCAGGCGTTCAATATTTACGGCTTTGAATCACGCGAATGGGTTGAAGAACTGAACCGTTTCATTAACGTACCCGAGCGGCAGCTTGAACTGTACCGGAAGGAGCGCGACGCAATGAAGCAGCGCGAGGGCAGATACATTCCCTCGCTCGCATTTCAGCATATCCCCGTACACGAGATCCACGAAGTATTGAAGCGCGTTTCCGAGGGCACGCCCGGCGCGGTGCGGGCTAAAAAACCGTTTGCCGGCAGATTTTACGTGCTCGGCGACACGGTACGCCCGGGCGGCTTTCTCGGCGAAAACGCGGGGATCATGGATGTGAATACCGGCGAATTTCAGGCGCTTCGTGAAAAACGCGACGTGCTCGGTCTGTTTTTCGGGCACGACCACAATAACAGTTTTGTCGGCACATATCAGGGTATGGATCTCGGCTATGCGCAGGGATGCGGCTTCAACTGTTACGGCCCGGGCGAGCGGCGCGGCGTACGCGTGTTTGTGCTCGATGAGACGAAGCCCGATACTTATGATACCTATACCGTGTCTTACGGCGAATTGTTCGGCGCACAGTATGAGCGCCCGATGGTCAAAAGGTTTTACGATCATGCCGCTTCTTCTGTCGGCGAAGCGGTCGATATGGGAAAAAGAACGCTGAAAAAAGCCGGGATCGGCGTTGTATGCGCCTTCGCGGCGAAGGGATTATACGATACTGTTATTAAACGGAGGAACAGATAATGGATCATCTGAAGAAACTCAGCTTTCACAATGTGGAGATCACCGGCGGCTTCTGGAAAGCGCGGCAGGATCTGAACCGCAATACGACGATCTACGCCGTGCGCGACCGCTTCGAGGATACATGGCGCTTCAAAGCGTTCAATTTCGGCTACAAAGAGGGCGGCGACGAGCCGAAACCCCATTTTTTCTGGGATTCCGACGTGGCGAAGTGGATCGAGAGCGTGGCAGATATCATCGACAAGCACCCCGACCCCGTCCTTGAGGCGAAGGTGGAGGAGATCATCGATTGCGTCGAAGCACATCAGGACGCGAACGGATATTTCAATATCTATCATACCGTCGTCGAGCCGGAGAGCCGCTTTAAGTATCAGGATCATCACGAGCTTTACTGTCTCGGACACTTCATTGAGGCAGGCGTCGCGTATTACGAGGCGACGGGAAAGGACCGCCTTCTGAAGCTGCTGGATAAATACATCGATCTTGTGATCGAGGCGTTTGTCACCGAAAAGACCGCGGCGTTCGACGTGCCCGGGCACGAGGAGATCGAGCTTGCGCTCTACCGTCTGTATGAATGCAGACCTGAAAAGAAGTATCTCGATCTTGCGAATTACTTCATCGACAAGCGCGGCACGGATCCGGCGGCGCTCGGAGACTGGTGCAATTCCTCCTATCTGCAGAACCACAAGCCCGTGCGGCAGCAGAAGGACGCGATGGGCCACTGTGTGCGCGCATGCTATCTTTATTCCGGCATGGCGGACGAGGCGCGTCTGAACGAAGACGGGGAAATGCTCGATACCCTGCGGGCGCTGTTCGACGATATCACAAAACGCAAAATGTACATCACCGGCGGCATCGGCTCGACGCATATCGGCGAGGCGTTCACGATCCCTTATGATCTGCCGAACGACACCGCCTATGCGGAGACCTGCGCCGCGATCTCGCTGGCGTTCTTTGCGAACCGCATGAAGGATATGGAGCCGGATGCAAAATACGCCGACGCGGTAGAAAAAACGATGTTCAACGGCGTGCTGTCGGGCCTGTCGCTTGACGGGAAGGCGTTTTTCTACGAAAATCCGCTGGAGATCAATCTTGCAGACAGAAGACGGCTGACCGCCAACACGGGCGGGGAGCGCTTCCCGATCACGCAACGCAAAGAGGTGTTCGACTGCTCCTGCTGCCCGCCGAACGTGACGCGGTTTCTTGCCGCGATCGGAGATACGGTGTTCTCATACGACGACGACAGAATTTGTCTGCATCAGTATATGCCCTGTGAGGCGAACGTTGCCGGCGCCCGCGTGACAGTCGAGACGGAATATCCCCTTGACGGAAAAGTCAAAATCGCCGTGTGCGGGGCAAAGGGTAAAAAGCTTTATCTGCGCATTCCCGGTTGGTGCAGCGAATTCACCTGCTGCGCCGCTTATAAAAACGAACGCGGCTATGCCGTGATCGAAATCGACGCGGATGAGTTTAAAGTCTGCGCTGATTTTCATATCGCTCCAGTACTTGTCGCCGCGGATTCACGCGTCAGAGCCGACGCCTGCAAGGTTGCGGTCATGTATGGACCTATTGTCTACTGCGCTGAGGGTGTTGACAATCCCGGCGTTGAGCTTGCGGACGCGCGCGTTCTGCGCGGCGGGATGATCACCGCCGAGTTTTCACCCGAATTCGATTGCCCTGTGCTGTCCGTCCCCGCGACGGCGAGCGCAGGGGAGTATCCCGGCGCCGCGCTTTACGCTGCGATCGGCGAACAGAAACGCAGACAGCTCGCTCTTAAGCTGATCCCGTATTTTGCCTTTGCCAACCGCGGTGAGAGTGATATGCGGGTGTGGCTCGGAGTGTAGTTGAGTACCGGGGTGTAAGACAGATTCGAGAAACGAGATTTGAGATTCGAGATACGAAGCCGAAAGCCGAAAGCCAGAGGCCAGAAGCCAGGAGCCAGAGGCCAGAAGCCAGAGGCCAGAAGCCAGAGGCCAGAAGCCTGAAGCCAGGAGCCAGGAGCCAAAGAAACAATCTTCAACAAAAACAAGCCCGACGGATCGTTCCCGTCGGGCTTGCCTTGTGCTTATTGGAGTGAGAATGTTATTTTGTGAAGATCCCCTGGATCTTGCCCCAGAGATTGACAAAGAACATCTTGAATTCGTCGAAGAACTTGCGGATGTTCAGCAGCATCGAACCGTAGGCGTCGTCCTCGAGAAGCTCAAAGGCAGTGAAAGTCTCGGTATCATAGGTCGAAAGATCGTTTTTGTCGATCGTGATCACGCGCACGCCGCGGTGATTGTCGTTGTAGGACTGGAAGGTAAAGCCGGGGGAGGAGACAAGATCCATCCCCTGATAGGGCACGACGTAGCTGTTGATATGATCGTGACCGAAGAAGATCGCTTTTACATCGCCCTGCGCGAGCATCGTATCGACCTCGTTGAAGCCCTGGGCAAAGTTGTAATTTGGCGGGCAGGGCGTTTCGGACAGCCAGTTGGTGTTGAGGTCTACGCCCTCGGGCAGAATATAATATTTGCCTGCGTACTGAACAGCGCCTTCCGTGCCGGCCTCGACTTCGGTCAGAGCGTCGAATATCTGCGGGGGAACGATGTGCTGGAAAGCGATCGAGGGGACGGGCGTGCCGCCGTTCGCTTCTTTCAGTTCGTTGGACTTCTCAACATACCATTCAAGCTGCTCGGGCAGAACGTAGCCGTAGCCGCCGTAGCTGCTGTCGGGGTTATAGTTGCCCGAGTCGATGCACCAGATGTTATAAATGATCTCGTCGCTGTCCTTTGACGCGAACACGGGGATATTGTAGGTGCCGAGATTTGTCATTGTGTTGCTTCCGACGGTCTTGGTCGCTTCCACACCGGCGCAGCCGACGAAGCAGCTGTAAGTCATATACTGCTCGATCTGTTCCGCTTTGGTGTAAGGCGTATCGTCGTCGTCGTGGTTGCCGAAGACCATAGCTACCGGCACGCCGAGCGACTCGAAGATATCCATATACTGTTTGATCGCGCTTTTCGCGAGCGTTTTGGTGCCGCAGGCGTAGCCCGCGATATTGTCGCCTGTCAGAATGATAAGATCAGGCGCGATCTTCTCGACGGTCGTGCGCAGAAGCGCTCTTGCCACCGCCGGGAACGCAGCGTCGTCCTGAATATCGGCGATCTGCAGGATCCGGAGTTTGCCCTCGTCGTTGAAGCTGACGTGCGCGCGCTCCGGCGCTGAAACGTCGACGACGGCGCGAACGCCGAACACTGCGGCGGTGCCGAGCAATACGACGCTCAGAATAACAGACAGTATTTTTCTGTACATCATGAAAATGCCCTCCTATACGTAATTAATAATTAATCGAAAGTGTTACGGAGTCAGCGTGGCTTCCGGCGCAGTGGTTGACGCGGCTAAGGTCAGGAACGCCATTTTTACCCAGCCCGCGGTACCGTTATAAGTTGTGTATCCCCAACCGTTTGATTCTGTTGTGATAAAGACAATCGTGTTTTTCGGAATTCTGCCGACGATACCGGCGTTCTCGCCTGCTTCGCTTCGCAGATTCAGCGTATCGGCATTCGTTGTAACGATATACGCTTTCCCGGTTGTTGCGGAAGGTAAAGTGGCGGCGGCGGGATCGGAAGCGTCCGGGAGCGTGGTATATACGCCGGAAAGACCGGTGGGATCAACCGTCGTGAGGCTCGGAACGGTAGTGCTGTCGGCTGAAGCATCGGTGACTGTATCAGACGCATTTGGAACGGCTCCGTATACGGCTTTGTATTTCTTTACCTTTTTATTCGCCGCCGATGTGGAGATCATCAGGATAAGGCAAAGAAGCGCCAGCGCTGCGACCGCGATCAGAAGTCCGTAAAGGAAATTCTTTTTGACGCGGATAAAATCAGAGTTCCCTGTGCGGGGTCTGCCTGTCTGCGATCCCGAAAAGCCGGAGCGGTTTCTGTTTGTCGTGTCTGTAGGCACGGATACCAGTCCTTTCTTATTTAACCTTTTATAATCTCTATTTTAGCAGATTTTTTCGGAATGTAAATACATATCGTCAATTTTTTTAAAAAAACAGACCGAAATTTGTGTTATTCGTCAAGAAGAGATATCTGACGTCCCTGATCTTCCGCCGCTAACACCGCGCCGGCAGCCGGGATATTTTTGCTCATATAACGTTTCGCGTTGACGAATTCGCTGCCGTCGGAACGGACGACCTCTTTGACAAAGTGATTCTTGCGCAGCGTGATCGCCTGAACGCCCTGTGTGTTCTTCGTGGTCTTCTGCGGGATCATTGCGGAATTCACAAGCAGATACCGACCGTTTGTCGTGCCTATCTTGAACATATCATCCCGCGGCGCGAAGAACAGGGCGACCAGCGGAGATTTGTCGGAATAGGCGTTCAGAAGCTTCTTGCGGTTGGTCTTCGTCTCATAGGTTTTGATATCCACCTTCGCAGCCTTGCCGTTTTCGAAGAAAAACAGCATATTGCCCTCATATTCTTTCAGCGGGATCATCGCGATAATGTTTTCGCCCTCGTCCGCGCCGAGCACGCCGGCAACGTAATCTCCCAGACTCGACGCTTTCGTATCTTTGAAATCGTCCGCCTTCGCTTTATAAACCTGACATTTGTCGGAGAAGAAAAGCAGTTCATATGAGTTGTCCGCCTCGATCTCCGAAATGATCTCGTCGCCCTCCTTGAGCTTGTGGTTCGCGCTCATGCGCAGCGACTGCGGCGTGATCTTTTTGAAATAACCTTCTTTTGTAAAGAAGAAAGTAACGGGATAGGCGTCGACAACGTCTTCTTCCTCAATGATATCGTCGTCGTTGTCGTAAACGATCTCGCTTCGGCGGTCCATGCCGTATTTTTTCGAGACGGCGCGCAGTTCGTCGATGATGATTTTTTTGACGCGGCGCTTGTTGCCGAGAATATCCTCCATATCCGCGATGGCCTTTTTCAGATCGTCGATATCCTCGAGACGTTTGAGAATATATTCCCGGTTCAGGTGACGCAGCTTGATCTCCGCTACGTATTCCGCCTGTACTTCGTCGATGCCGAAGCCGATCATCAGGTTCGGCACGACCTCCGCCTCGACCTCCGTCTCACGGACGATTTTGATCGCCTTGTCGATATCAAGCAGGATCAGCGACAGTCCTTCCAGAAGATGCAGCCGTTTTTTCGCCTTATTCAGATCGAAAATCACACGGCGTGTAACGCACTCCATCCGAAAACCGATCCATTCGATCAGAATGCCGCGCACGCCGAGCACCATCAGCGTGCCGCCGACGAGAATGTTGAAATTGCAGCCGAAGCTGTCTTCGAGCGGCGTCGTGCGGTAAAGGCGGTTCATCAGCCTGTCGGCATCCGCTCCCGCGCCGCGCTTGAGATCGATCGTGATCTTGAGACCGGTCTTATCCGTCTCGTCGCGGATATCCGCGATCTCGCGCGCTTTATTCGCTTTGACCAGCTCGATCACCTTGTCGATGATCGCTTCGCTTGTCGTGGTCGGCGGGATCTGTTTGATGTCGATGCAGTTGTTCGCCTTGTCGTATTCATAGACGGCGCGCACCTTGACAGATCCGCGTCCGTTTTCATAGATCTCGTTGAAAGTTCTGTGATCGTAAAGAATCTTGCCGCCGCCGACAAAATCGGGGCCTTTGATAATGGATGAGATATCAGCCTGCTCATCCTTGATCAGCGCCT
Organism: Clostridia bacterium; assembly: GCA_017429345.1. GTDB lineage: Bacteria > Bacillota > Clostridia > Oscillospirales > Acutalibacteraceae > RGIG2774. Next base: position 18,130 of record JAFRPB010000036.1, read on the forward strand.
CGGTCGCCTCGCAGATCTCTCTTAAATTGAACGAGCAGATATTGCTCGTCATGCCGACCGCGATGCCGAGGTTGCAGTTGCACAGAATATTCGGGAACGACACGGGCAGAAGCGTCGGTTCCTGCATGGAATTGTCGTAGTTCGGCACAAAATCAACGGTATCCTTATCGATGTCGCCGAACAGTTCCGCGCAGATGGCCTCGAGTTTTGCTTCGGTATAACGCGAGGCGGCGTAAGCCATATTGCGCGAATACGCCTTGCCGAAGTTGCCCTTGGAGTCGACGAAGGGGTGCAGCAGCGCTTCGTTCCCGCGCGACAGACGCACCATCGTATCGTAGATCGAAGCGTCGCCGTGGGGGTTGAGCTGCATCGTTCTGCCGACAATGTTCGCTGATTTGATCCGCGCGCCCTTCAGAAGCCCCATATTGTACATCGTGTAAAGCAGTTTGCGATGCGAGGGCTTGAAACCGTCGATTTCGGGGATCGCGCGCGATAAAATAACGCTGATCGCGTACGGCATGAAGTTGAGCTCAAGCGTTTTTGTAATAGGCTGTTCCTGTACGAGACCCGCCCCTTGAATATGGGCGTTCGGGTTTTCGTTGTCACTGTTTTCGTTCTTTTTCGGTTTTGTCGTTCTTTTCGCCATTGCTTTCGCCCCCTTCAGCTCAGATCCGCAAGCTCAAGATACTGATACCCGTTCTGCGAGATGAATTCTTTTCTGCCCTGCAGGTCGTCGCCGAGCCACAGATCGAATTTTTTCGCCGTATCCTCCGCATCCTCCGGATCGACCTTGATGAGCCGCCGCGTCTTCGGATTCATCGTCGTCAGCCACATCATATCCGCGTCGTTTTCACCCAGGCCCTTGGATCGCTGAATCGTGTATTTCGCGTCGCCGATCTGCTCAAGCGCGGCGTTTTTCTCGATTTCGGAGTAGGCAAACCATGTCTGGTCGCCGGAATTGATCTCGTAGAGCGGCGATTCTGCGATAAAGACCTTGCCCGCGTTGATCAGCGTCGGCATCAGACGGTAGATCATCGTCAGGATCAGCGTGCGGATGTGATAACCGTCCACGTCCGCGTCGGTACAGATAATGACCTTGCTCCAGCGCAGATTATCGAGGGAGAAAGAATACATATCCTTCTGCTTGGTCTGCACCTCTACGCCGCAGCCGAGCACCTTGATCAGGTCAGTTATGATCTCATTCTTGAATATTTTGCCGTATTCGCTTTTCAGACAGTTCAGGATCTTTCCGCGAACGGGGATCACGGCCTGAAAAGCGGAATCGCGCGCCTGCTTGCAGGCGCCGAGCGCCGAGTCGCCTTCCACGATGAAGATCTCGCGCTCGCTGACGTCCTTTGACCGGCAGTCGACGAATTTTTCGACGCGGTTGAGCATTTCCTTGCCGGTGGAAAGCGTCTTTTTGATATCGGAACGCATTTTCTCGCTGTGGACGCGCGAACGCATGTTGATCAGCACCTGATCCGCGATTTTATCCGCCTCAGCCTTATTTTCAATAAAATAGACCTCAAGCTGATGGCGGAAGAACTCGGTCATTGCTTCCTGAATGAATTTGTTCGTTACGGCTTTTTTCGTCTGGTTCGCGTAAGACGCCTGGGTCGAGAAAGAGGAAACGACGATGATCAGACTCTCTTCCACGTCCTGAAACGTGATGCGGGGATCCGACTTTGTGTATTTGTTCTGCTGTTTGAGATAAGCGTCCATTTGCGCGCGGAACGCGTTCCTGACCGCGATCTCCGGCGCGCCGCCGTGTTCGAGCCAGCTCGAATTGTGATAAAACTCCTTCAGAACGACTTTGTTCGAGAAGCAGACCGCGGCGTTGATCTTCACTTTATAAGCGGCAAGATCTTCGCGATCCTTACCCGTTTTTTCTGTCTGCCAGAGCTGTACCGGGGTAAATTCCGTGCCTGCGGCGATCTCTTTGACGTAGTCGACAATGCCGTTGTCGTATAAAAACTCGGTCGTCTCGAAGCGATTCGCCGAGATCTCGTTTTTCAGGATCAGCTTCACGCCGGCGTTCACTACCGCCTGACGGTGCAGAACGTCTTTGTAGTATTCGAGCGAGATGCCGATATCCTTGAAGACCTTGAGATCGGGACGCCATTTGATGCGCGTACCCGTATCTTTTTTATCATACGGCGTTTTTTTCATCTCTCCCGCGATCTCGCCGCGCTCAAAATGCAGCTCATATTTAAAACCGCCGGTGTGGATCTCCGCATCCATATACTCCGAGGCGTACTGCGTAGAGCAAAGACCGAGTCCGTTGGTTCCGAGCGAAAACGCGTAGTCGGTGCTCTCATTGTCATATTTACCGCCCGCGTATAACTCACAGAACAGAAGCTCCCAGTTATACTTCTTTTCTTTTTCGTTCCAGTCGACGGGCATACCGCGGCCGAAATCCTGCACTTCAACGGAATGATCGAGAAAACGGGTAATAATGATTCTGTTGCCGTAGCCCGCTCTCGCCTCGTCGATGGAATTGGAAATGATCTCGAAGACCGCGTGCTCGCAGCCGTCGAGTCCGTCAGAGCCGAAAATAACAGACGGTTTTTTTCTGACCCGGTCCGCGCCTTTCAGCCAGACGATGTCGTCGTTGGAATACTCTTTTTTCTTTGGCATTGCTGATCCTTTCCTGCAAAACTATATATTGTAATTATTTAATGGTTTTTTTAAATATTATACAATATATATTCGTTTTCGTCAAGCTAAAAAAGCGATTCGGGACAACCCGATCGAGAAGTGAAATTCGTCTATGCGGAAGCGTCGACCGATTATAAAAATATTTTTATAAAAGGTATTGATTTTTTTTTCATGTTGTGGTAATATACTTTAGTCGCGGCGGGCAGGGCGCCCGTCCGTAATTTGTATTATTGATGAAAGGATGACTTCCATGGCGTGGTATGAAATCGTTTTCGGATGTGCGCTTATCGTAGTCTCTGTACTTATAACTGTTCTTGTTCTTATGCAGAAGAGCAATGACGACGGCCTTTCCGGCGCGATCGTCGGCGGCAGCGCCGATACGTTCTACGGCAAAAACAAAGGCCGTACCAAAGAAGCGAAGCTTGCGAAGATGACCAAATATCTTGCGGTCGTGTTCTTCGTGCTTGTTCTCGCCGCGTGGCTGATCCTCGCGATCGGTAAATAAGTAAAATAGAAACGGGCATTTGCCTGTTTCCATATGATCCAGTAGCTCAGCAGGCAGAGCACCTGCCTTTTAAGCAGGGTGTCCGGGGTTCGAATCCCCGCTGGATCACCAAAAAAGAAAGTGTCAAAAATCGTTGATGTATCGCGGTTTTTGGCACTTTTATTTTTTTGTTTTACGCCGTTTTTACATTGTTTCTAATGCTGTATTTTCGGTATATTTCGGTGTTTTTCGGTAAAAATGCAAGTATAATGCAAGTAAATATCGGTATAAAAAAATCAGACAATCATCTTTTTCATTTCGTCGCGTGCGTGGTCGTCTGACAAGTGGGTGTATATTGATAATGTTGTCTTCACGTCTGCGTGGCCCATTTGGTGCTGCGCAGTCACTACATCGACGCCGGATTCATACATCAGGGTGCAGAACGTGTGTCGCAGCATATGGGGTGTAAAATGGTCGATCACTGTCAAGCCGTGATAATGTGGATCAAACTTGCTGTTGCGTTCCGGGTTGTACGCAACGTCCATATCAAGCAGATACTGTTCCCATTTCTTTTTGAATTGACGTAAATGATACATCTCTCCTTGTGCGTTCGGGAGTACAAGATTCTTTGCTGGGTGCAGATACGGACGCAGCGCATCGGGAAAATAAACTACGCGGTTTCCGCTTTCTGTCTTTGTCGTTTTGATGTGTGGGACATCTCCGATGAACTCAACTGCCTTGTTTATCGCGATTGTTCCCGCGTCAAGGTCGATATCGTCCCACGTCAGGGCGATTAATTCACCGCGCCGAAGACCGGCAAGCATCATCAGGACGGCGGCGATCTGAAACGGGTGGTCGAACTCAAGAACGCGCTGCCGCTCTTCCGGCGTTAATGCCCGGCGTTTTTCTTGCGGCGCTGCTGTCGGGATTGTCACGGCATCGGCGGGGTTATACTCTACAGCCCGGTTATTGATTGCAAAGCGAAATATTTGTTGTGCGGTCTGTTTGACAAGCTGGAGCAGACGTTTCGACGCTGGTTTCCCGGTTTCTGGGTTGCATATATATAATTGATTAATTACATCTTGTATATACATCTGCTTAACGTCGCGGATCGGTACGCTGCCGAACGCGGCGTTTAATTTTTTTACCGACCGTTCGTAATTCTGCCGTTGGGAATGACCTACACCGACGGATTTTTGTCGCAACCATAATTCAGCCCACCGCGCGAACGATTCCCCGGCGTCGATCAGGTTCACGCCTTTATTCATTAATAATCGGTATTCGTCAGCTTTCAGTTTCGCTTCTTTCTGCGTTTTGCCGTAAAACGACTTGTACCGACGTTTTCCGTCTTCGCCTGTACCGAGATAAACATTCGTGCAATACAGCCCGTCAGAACGCTTTTTCAAGGCTTTTCCCTCCTTATTATATATAAATGTCTGCTATCGGTAAAACGCCGATAACGCGCCCGAAGCAGCGCGACGAAGCCGACAGCGGGATCGGCTCATATTTGTCATTCAGTGAGATCAGGCAATCAGCGCCGCGTTTTTTGAGATACCCGCGACCGTCAATGTAAAACACGCCGATTTCTCCCTCTTCGACGTCCGGCGTCGCTTCGACAAGAACCACGTCGCCGTCGTGGTATAGTGGCTCCATAGAATCGCCGGTCACTGGCAGAGCAAAAGCGGCGCGGCGGGCGGATGGCGTATCTGCGACGGTGATGTTTTCAAAGGCGTCGTCTTCCAGCGGAACGCCTACACCGGCAGAAGCCGCCTGTAAGGATCGGGGCAGAGTCAGAACGCGGGCGGGGGCGGGACGGGCAAGCTCGCGGGCGATCAGGTCGAGAACCGTCTCCCGGTCGTATGCGTTCAGGCGGCGAATATCGTCAAGAATCTTTCTGTCGTCGCGGCTGATGGCCGAACCGTCGTTCACTTCCCGTTCGTCGGTGCGTCCGCAAAGATAGTCCACCGATACGCCGAAGAAATCAGCAACGGCGCAAACCTTGTCAACGGCGGGCGTGTTTGTGTCCCACCGTCCTATTATGTTTTTTCCGAGTCCACAGGCGGATTCTATCGCCGAATAACTCTTTATCCCGGATTCATCCCGAAGCAGATTGACACGTTCAAGCACCAAAAATCACCTCTAAAAATTTTTACGCAAAATTGTTAAATTGCTATTGACAATTACGCAAATATGTTATAAAATAGGTGATGCAAAGTAAATTTGCGTAAACAAAATACAGCCCTCCGATATGAGAGTTTCCGCAGTGATATGTAATTGATTGTCGTCTTTATAATATCACATATTTGCGGGAATGTCAAGGAAGAGGGGCAAAGGGGGTGAGCGTTACGCTGTACGATGTTATCCGGGCGCGATGCAAAGATCGAGGAATCACGGTGCAGGAGCTTGAACGCCGGGCGGATATCCGACGCAATACAATCAACCGTTGGGGCGTCAATATCCCGTCCGTCGATAAGGTCATGCGCGTGGCGGATGTGTTGGGCGTGACGGTAGACGAGCTGCTGAAGGAGTGAGGAACATGAAACCGATGTGTTACCCGTCGGAGCCGAAACGCTACACGAGCTGGGACGCCGTGCCGCTGGTGCTGACGCTGACAGAGTGTTGCCGCTTGCTTGGCAAGACAGAACCGACGATTCGGCGGTGGCTGGAACAGGGCGTGCTTCCCGGAACGAAGATCGGCGGGGCGTGGATGATCCGCAGAGAAGCGGTCGAAAATTTATTGAAATGAGGTACAAGAATGAAAGTTTACAAAGGAACGGACAAAGACATCAAATGCAACGGCTTTCAGTTCACGCCGGGAGTGACGGCAGAGTTTGACGGCGAGCCGAAGTTGTGTGAACAGGGATTCCACGCTTGCGAAAGTCCGCTTGACGTACTCGGGTACTACCCGCCGACCGATTCGCGTTACTTTGAGGCGGAGCTGGACGGCGTGACGGACGAGCGAGACGACGACAGCAAACGCGTCGGAAAAAAGATCACACTCGGCGCGGAAATTGGTATTCCGGGACTCGTGAAGGCGCACGTCGAATATGTAAAAGAAGCAATAAAACAGAATAACAGCGGTAACGGGGCGCAGATCGGTTCCAGCGGTTACGGGGCGCAGATCGGTTCCAGCGGTGACAGGGCGAAGATCGGTTCCAGCGGTGACAGGGCGAAGATCGGTTCCAGCGGTTACGGGGCGCAGATCGGTTCCAGCGGTGACAGGGCGAAGATCGGTTCCAGCGGTGACAGGGCGAAGATCGGTTCCAGCGGTTA
>JAFRPB010000037.1 GCA_017429345.1 Clostridia bacterium
CATTCGTATTTGTGCGGTGTTGCCTTAGCTATACTTTTTTTGATGCTACACGATATAATAAACGGAAACGTCAGCGCTCATTCTCTTCCTGCTCGGAGATTTTCTCAATCACACGTAAAATTACTTCAAAGCCTTTGCCCACGGTTTCTTCGGAAAATCTCTCCGGCACATCGTGCCAGGTGTGGTAATACCATGTAGGCATGGGGTTCTGCGCAGCGAATGTTACCGTTTTTACACCGGCGCGCTTCATCGGCGTCGAATCGCTTCCGCCGACAGGGTTGTGAATGCAGCCGCCCGTCTTGCTCACGATTCCCATTTCCGCGAAAGTTTCTTTGAACATACGTTCAAGATCCTTATCAAACCTTGTGAACATCCAGTCGTCCTTGATCACAACCTCAAAATACTCGTCGTCCGCGATCGAATCGATGTTGATGTTCCATGCGTTGTCCAGAAGCCCGTCGTTCTTATGCTCGCGGGCGAACGCCATCGCGCCGCGCAGACCGACCTCTTCGCAGCCGGTGTTCAGATCGACGATCCGGCAATTTTTCGGCATTTTATCGGGATTTTCTTTGAAATACTTGATGACCTCGTAGCCGAGCGCGACGCCTGTAGCGTTATCCATAGCGCCTTTTGAAGCGTTTTGCGGGTTCTTATCGTTCCACATGGCGAGGAACGCGCCGCCGAGCGCCGTCAGAGCGGGAACAAGGTACATGATAAACGTGAAGACCGAAAACCATTCGCTTTCAAGAGCGCTGAGCGCCCATGCAGCATTCAGTTCGGCGCTGAGATGCAGAACGGACATGAAAATACAAATGAATAAAAGCAGGAAATAACATACGGCGCCGTAGCCGACCTTAATGTATATCTCAAGCAGGCCGATCAGGGGCTTTGAATTACGGAACAGGAAGGAATGCTCGGAGTGCTTCCACGTCCAGCAGGTGTCCGTATGCGCGGAGAGAATGATCGTGTAGTCGAATTTTCCGTCCTCCGGCTCCAGAACACCATAGGTGTTCTGAGAGATCTCCTGATGAAAAAACATGTCGAACCACGTTTTGTAAAGAAATACGCTGCAGATCAGCCAGACCGTCGCGGCGATATAGAAAAACGTCATGCCGTACCAGATCTGCGGGATCGCGAGCGCGAGGTAGCTGAGCGCGCTCATCGCGATGCAGATATATCCCGTATACGGCAGGCCGCCGATTGAAGAACGAGGCGAAACGCCGAATTCCTCACGGATCGGTTTAATACCGATCTCTCGGAGTTTTTCCCCCATATAGGCGCCGAATTTTTTTTCGTTTTCGGTGCCGGGAAGGCGCGAGCCGATCCCGTAAGCCGCATGCTCGACGATCTCAAACGCTTCACGCGCATATTTTCTTGTTTCTTCTTTCATATTCTCGTCCTCAATTCCTATCAGGATGTAAAACAATTTATGATAGTTTATAATAACACACTTGTTTCGGTATATTCAAGTATTTTTTATGAATAATGATAAAAAACATTAGATTTTGTTCTTGCAATCTGTTACATATTATGATAAACTGATTAAAAATCAAATCAATACCGACGGAGGTCTGTTCATGGAAAAATACCTTATCAATCCAAACGAGAAAAAATCGAAAATAAATAAAGAGATTTACGGCCATTTTTCTGAGCATCTGGGCAGATGTATCTATGAAGGGCTTTATGTCGGCGAAAACTCAGATATCCCGAATGTAAAAGGTATGCGCTGCGACGTGGTAAACGCGCTGAAAGAAATGTGCATCCCCGTGCTGCGTTGGCCGGGCGGCTGCTTTGCCGACGAGTATCACTGGAAAGACGGGATCGGCGATAAAGCCTCCCGCAAAAAGATGATCAACACCCATTGGGGCGGCCTTGTCGAAGACAACAGCTTCGGTACGCATGAGTTTTTCGAACTATGCAGTCAGCTCGGCTGCGAACCCTATATCAACGGCAACGTCGGCAGCGGCACGGTGCAGGAGATGAACGAATGGGTCGAATATATGACCTTCGACGGGCTTTCCCCGATGGCCGAACTTCGCAAAAAGAACGGCAGAGCCGAACCGTGGAAACTTAAGTTTTTCTGCGTCGGCAACGAAAACTGGGGCTGCGGCGGCAATATGACGCCTCAGTTTTACGCGGATACTTACCGCCGTTATCAGACCTATGTGCGCAATTACGGCGATAACTGGATCTATAATATCGCTTGCGGACCGAACGACGAGGATTACGGCTGGATAGACGTTCTGATGCAGAACTGCCGTCATTTTTCGGGGCTGTCACTTCATTATTATACGACTCCGAACGTTTACAGATGGCGCGGAAAGGCGCTTGAGTTCGACGATACGGAATATGCCGTCACGATCGCAAAGGCGCAGAAAATAGACGAGATCGTGACGCGCCACAGCGAAATCATGAATCGTTATGACCCGAAGAAACGCGTCGGTCTGATGGTCGATGAATGGGGCACCTGGTACGACGTAGAGGAGGGCACGAACCCCGGCTTCCTTTATCAGCAGAATACGATGCGTGACGCGATCGTCGCGGGTTTGACCCTCAATATTTTCAATAAACACAGCGATCGCGTCCGCATGGCGAATATCGCGCAGCTTGTGAACGTGCTGCAGTCGCCGATTCTGACCGACGGTGAGAAGATGGTTCTGACGCCGACGTATTATGTCTTCAAGATGTTCGCGGATCATCAGGAACAGACGCTTCTGGGCAGCTATATTACGACGAAGAAATACGAGGCGGCGGACAGGGAATATCCGCAGCTGATCGAAAGCGCTTCCGTCGGGGAAGACGGCACGATCACAGCGACGATCGTCAACACCTCGCAGCATGAATCCGCAGAGATCGACTGTCAGATCGCAGATTTTGCCGTCTCGGACGTGAAGGCGGAGATCCTGAGCGGCGATGCGCACGATTATAATGACTTCGGTAAAACGCAAACCGTACAAACTGTCGGTTTTGATGATTATTCGATGAAGCCTGACGGATTTACGGCAGTGCTGCCCGCCTGCTCCGTCGTCAAATTCACGATCCGTGGATGAGCGCGATCTGCGCGTCTGCCGTCGATGCTTCCTGCTGGAAAGCGGCGAGGGCGACATGCTTGAGCAGATAAAAGAGAAGATCCGGTCCATGCCCGAAGCGGATAAAGCCAAAGAAATGATATACAGACACCGACTTGAGATCTGCGGTGCGTGTGATCATCTTGTCGGAGGGACCTGTCTGAAATGCGGGTGCTATCCCGAATTTCGCGCAGCATTCAAAAAACAGACTTGTCCTGCCGGGAAATGGTCGGAAACAAAATTATAATATCTGTATTTTGGTGTTGCAATTTCAATTTGATAGTGATATAATATCAAAGCATTTTAACGGAAGGGAATGATCGCAGCATGAAGCTCGGTATCGTCGGTTTGCCGAACGTCGGCAAAAGCACGCTGTTCAACGCGCTTACCAACGCCGGCGCGCAGTCTGCGAATTATCCGTTCTGCACGATCGAGCCGAATGTCGGCATCGTTCCCGTTCCCGATAAACGTCTTGACGCACTCGCCGAGCTTTATCATCCCGTCAAGGTAACGCCCGCGACGGTCGAATTTCTCGACATTGCCGGCCTTGTAAAGGGCGCTTCGAAAGGCGAAGGTCTGGGCAATAAGTTTCTTGCGAATATACGCGAGGTCGACGCCGTTGTCCATGTTGTACGCTGTTTTGATAACGACGATATTACGCACGTCGAAGGTTCTGTTGATCCCGTCCGTGATATTGATATTATCAATCTTGAGCTGATCCTGTCCGATATTGAGATCCTCGATCGCCGCATCGACAGAGATACCAAAGCGATGAAAGGCGATAAATCCCTTGCGAAAACCGTCGATTTCTTCAAACGACTGAAGTCGGAACTTGACGGAGGAAAGTGCGCGAGAGCAGTAGAGGTCAGCGAAGACGAGAAGGAATGGATGGATTCAGTCGCGTTGCTTACCGCAAAACCGGTGATCTACGCATGCAACATGAGCGAAGAGGATTTTGCGGCAGGGGATATCGAGAACAACGAAAGATATAAAGCGGTGAAAGCGTTTGCCGACGCCGAAGGTTCACAGGCGCTGCCGATCTGCGCGGAGCTTGAGGCGCAGATCGCGGATCTCGACGCCGAAGAAAAAGAGATGTTTCTTGCCGATCTCGGCGTGGAACACGGCGGACTTGAGAACCTGATCCAAAAGAGTTACGATCTTCTCGGTCTGATGTCTTATCTGACTGCCGGAGAGCCCGAAGTCCGGGCGTGGACGATCAAAAAGGGCACGAAAGCGCCGCAGGCTGCCGGTAAGATCCATACCGATTTTGAGCGCGGCTTTATCCGCGCCGAGGTGATTTCATTCGACGACCTGATCGCGTGCGGTTCGACCGCGGCGGCGAAGGAAAAAGGCCTGATGAGATCCGAAGGCAAAGAATACGTGATGCAGGACGGCGACGTCGTACTGTTCCGTTTCAACGTATAAACAAAAATCGCCGCTTTCGCGGCGCATATCCGCTCGTGGCGCAGTTGGATAACGCAGCAGATTCCGATTCTGAAGAACGGGGGTTCGAATCCCTCCGAGCGGGCCAAATGGGAAGCGTCTTTTGTCTGTCAAAAGACGCTTCCTGTAATGATATCCGATCGGAGATGAATTGATTTATGAAAGAATTATCGAAAAAATTGACCGAACGTTTTTTGAAGTATGTCTCTATTTATACGACTTCAGATGAGGATTCGACGGCTTCTCCTTCGACCGAACGACAAAAGGAACTTGGAAAGTATATTACGGAAGAGCTGAAGTCTATCGGAGTCAACGATGCGTATCTGGATCCGTTCGGGTACGTCTACGCTCATCTTGACGCGAACAGCTGCGCGGAAGAACCGCTCGGCCTGATCGCGCACATGGATACTTCTCCGTCTGCGCCGGGGGAGAATGTATGTCCGCGTATTATCAGATATGAGGGCGGTGATATAGTATTAAGCGACGGGGTAGTGACCCGGATAAAGGATTTTCCGAATTTGAAGAATTATACTGGGCAGGATCTGATCGTCACGAACGGAACGACTTTGCTCGGCGCGGACGACAAAGCCGGCGTTACTGAGATCGTGACGTTAATCGAATATCTTGTTGCACATCCCGAAATCAAACACCGTCCGATCTCGGTTTGCTTTACTCCCGACGAGGAAATCGGCCGGGGAACGGAAAATTTCAATGCGGAGGTTTTCGGTGCGGAAAAGGCGTATACCGTAGACGGCGGACTACTCGGTGAGCTTGAATATGAAAACTTCAACGCTGCTTCTGCGAAGATCATCGTGAAAGGCGTAAACATTCATCCGGGAACGGCAAAAAATATAATGAAAAACGCCGCATTGATGGCGGCCGAATTTATCGCCTCGATGCCCGAAGCCGAAACGCCTGCGCATACGGAAGGTTATGAAGGCTTCTATCATCTTTGCGAAATGCGCGGCGATGAGAACGAGGCGATACTGAAGTATATTATTCGCGACCATGATAAAGATAGATTTGAATCCCGCAAGCGTTTTATGATCTCATTGACGGAGTTTATGAATCTTCGGTTCGGCGGTTGTTTTGAATGTGAGATCCGCGACAGTTATTATAATATGAAAAACATCATCGAGACCGTGCCCGAAATGATCGATAACGCGAAAAACGCCTTCACCGTGGCAGGCGTCGAGCCGCGGATCGTGCCGATCCGCGGCGGAACGGACGGAGCAATGCTGTCTTATCGTGGGATCCCGTGCCCGAATCTGTCAACGGGCGGTGAGAATTTTCACGGGGTACATGAATTCATCAGCATTCAGAGCATGACGAAAATGGTCGAAGTTTTGTATAATCTTGTCTGCGAATAATACGGAGTTGACTGAGCGTAAAGAATCTGAAATTCACTTGAAAACATAAAAGTATTTTTGAAAAAACTCTTGACAATCCGTTTCTTCTTTGCTATAATCACTTTTGTTCCGTGCGACACGGAGCACAATATCTGCGAGAGTGGCGGAATCGGCAGACGCGCACGTTTGAGGGGCGTGTGGTAATCCCGTACGGGTTCAAGTCCCGTCTCTCGCACCAAGAAAAGCCTCGTCGTCAGACGAGGCTTTTTGTTGGGGAAAAGGAGATGTTTTCTATGGAGAAATATGACGTAGTAATTATCGGCGCGGGGCCCGGCGGTATCTTTACAGCCTATGAGCTGATGAAGCTCGCTCCCGAGCTAAAGGTCGCCGTGTTCGAGACAGGCAATCCGTTGGAAAAGAGACGCTGCCCGATTGACGGCGATAAAATAAAATCCTGCATCAACTGTCCGGTCTGCGCGATCATGACGGGTTTCGGCGGCGCGGGCGCGTTCTCGGACGGTAAATATAATATAACGAATGATTTCGGCGGTACGCTTTATGAACACATCGGCAAAGCAAAGGCTCTTGAGCTGATGCATTATGTCGATGAGATCAATCTGTCTTTCGGCGGTGCCGGAACGAAGATGTATTCGACCGCGGGAAGCGAGTTCAAAAAGCTTTGTATGCAAAATAAACTGACGCTGCTTGAAGCTTCGGTCCGTCATCTGGGCACGGATATAAATTATATTGTTTTGCAGAATTTATATAACGCGCTGAAAGATCATATTGATTTTTACTTCAGAACGCCGGTGGAAAAGATCCGTATCGACGGCGACGGATATCTCGTGCAATACGCGGATAATACCGTCCGCTGCAGTTACTGCGTCGTTTCCGTCGGCAGAAGCGGAAGCAAATGGATGGAAGAGACCTGCAGGGAGCTTGAGATCGAAACAAGCTCGAACAGGGTAGATCTCGGCGTGCGCGTCGAGATCCCCGCCGTGATATTCTCGCATCTTACAGATCAGCTCTACGAGAGCAAAATCGTTTACCGGACCGATAAATTCGAGGATAACGTCAGAACCTTCTGTATGAACCCGAACGGGATCGTCGTTAATGAGAATACCAACGGAATCGTCACCGTAAACGGTCACAGCTTTGAGGACCCGTCGAAAAAAACGGAGAATACAAATTTCGCCCTTCTTGTGTCCAAACACTTTTCCGAACCCTTCCGCGACAGCAACGGCTACGGCGAGAGCATCGCGCGCCTTTCGAATATGCTCGGCGGCGGCGTTATCGTGCAGCGGTTCGGCGATCTTGAGCGCGGCAGAAGGAGCAACCGCAGCAGAATCGAGGAGGGGAGCGTTCGTCCAACGCTTTCGGCGACGCCCGGCGACCTGAGCCTTGTGCTGCCGAAGCGAATTCTCGACGGGATCATCGAAATGATATACGCTCTGGATAAGATCGCGCCCGGAACGGCGAACGACGATACGCTGCTTTACGGCGTAGAGGTCAAGTTCTACAATATGGAGGTCAAGCTCGATGAAAATCTCGAGACGAACCATCCCGGGCTTTACGTCATCGGCGACGGCAGCGGCGTGACGCATTCTCTGTCTCATGCTTCGGCGAGCGGTGTTTTCGTAGCGCGACGGATCGCAAACGCATAAAAAAACTAAAAGGAGTCTGGAGTATTGTTCCTGGCTCCTTTTTCAATTCAGTTGCCGCTGATAATGGATTCGGCCACCTCACGCCGCGTCAGGCCGAGATCCATCGCGGTTTTTTCAATATATTTATGCGCTTCGTTTTCAGAAAAACCGCGCGATTCGATCAATGACCATTTCGCTTTGTTGACAAGCCGGATCTCAGCCATCTTGTCTTCAAGAGAAACGGTTTTTTTCTGCATTCTGTAAAGTCGTTCTCTCGTGGCGCGCATATAATCGAGCGTCTGCTTGATCATCGGCGCGTTCGTCGGTTTACTGAGCGTGAGGACTCCGTACTCGGCGACGCGGTCGTATGTTTCATCATAAAGCTCCGATCTGACGATCAGCACGGTAACGGCGTTGTTTTCCGCCGTTACGTCGATCGCAAATTTTCTGCCCAGGTCATCCGGAAGGGGAGCGTTGACGATCACCAGATCATATGCCTGTTCATTGATTTTGCGCTGCGCCTCCGATACGCTGGCGGCAACCGTCAGAGGATAATATATTTTTTCGGGCAGCAGCGCTGTAAGCGAGACGTTCATTTTCTCGCTTGCGGATACGAGAAGTACGCTGTAAACATGTTCCCGCAGCGACATCGGATTTCACTTCCTTTCCGAATGGGATCAGCCATAGAAATCAATGAAGATAGGAATTGATAATCGTTGACGGCAGACAGTTTCTGATAAACTCGCTCTCCGAGGCGATCCTTCTTGCTTCCGCAAGGGATTCAGGCAGTTTTTTGAAGTTATCAAGAACCTCCTGCGGGGCGGAATAGATATTGAAATCCGCAACGGGCGGAAGCTGTTCATCGTTGGCGATCCCTTTGATCGCAGCATGGATCAGAAGCGAAAATGCGATATAGGGATTTGCCGTCGGGTCTGCGGAACGCAGTTCAGCGCGTTTTGACGCGCCGAAAGCGGCGGGAATGCGAATCAGCTGCGAGCGGTTTTCCGCCGACCACGATATATAGCTTGGCGCTTTTTCTCTGCCGAGACGAAGATATGAACGATCCGTCGGATTCAGAAACAGCGTCATATCGCAGATCCGATTCAGTACGCCCGCGATCGCGGGAACAAGCGGAGCAAAATGCGCGCCGCTGCTGACGGAGAAATTGATGTGCATTCCGTTGCCCGGCCGGCTGTCCAAAGGCTTCGGGGAGAAATCGGCAACGAGACCGTTTCTGTTTGCCACAGTCTGCACAACGCCTCGGAAGGTGATCGCGTTGTCCGCCGCAGTAAGAGGATCGGAATGGCGGAACACGATCTCATTCTGACCGGGACCTTCCTCATGGTGAGACGTCTGCGGAACAATCCCCATCTGCTCAAGCGTCAGACAGATTTCGCGCCGCACGTTTTCCCCCTTATCCGCGGGAGCAATATCGAGATACCCGGCTTCGTCATAGGGCTCCTGCGTCGGGTTGCCGTCGTCGTCGCGCTTAAAAAGATAAAACTCGGTTTCCGAGCCGAAAGAGAATCTGCAGTCGGCGTGCGCCGCCGTCTTTACGGATTCTTTCAAAATATATCTTGCGTCGCCGTGAAACGGTTTGCCGTCAGGCCAGGTGATGTCGCAGAACATCCGAACGACGCGCCCGTGTTCGGGCCGCCACGGAAGCACAACGAGCGTCGCCGGGTCGGGATGAAGAAACAGGTCGGATCTTTTATCGTCCTCAAAGCCGGGAATAGACCACGCGTCGATCGCGATGCCGTATTCAAACGCCTTGCCGAGTTCTTCGGGCAGAATGGAGATATTCTTTTGCGTGCCGAAAACGTCGCAGAATGCGAGACGGATAAATTTAACGTCTTCTTCGTCGATGAACTGAATAACTTCCTGCTTTGTGTATTTCATATTGACGACCGCCTTTTCGCTGAATAGAAAAACTTTTATTTATCATAGCATATCCATTTGAAATTTTCACCCCATATTTTCGTTTTTTTTATATTTTTTTAATTTCTCTTGACATTTTTTGCTTATTGTAGTAATATCGTTTCTAAGACAAAGGCGTCTTAAAGGGGTATAACCTCTTTATGGCGTTTTGTTTTTTATTATTATTTTGGAGGAAATGTTATGTCTTATGTTGATGAAGTAATTGATCTCGTCGAAAAGCAGAATCCTGCGGAACCCGAGTTCCATCAGGCTGTCAGAGAGGTTCTTGAGTCGATCCGCGTCGTGATCGAAGCGGACGAGGAAAGGTACAGAAAAGAAGCTCTTCTTGAAAGACTCGTGAATCCCGAAAGACAGATCAAATTCCGTGTTCCGTGGGTGGACGATAACGGTCAGGTCCAAGTCAATACCGGCTACCGCGTACAGTTCAACAGCGCGATCGGTCCGTATTTGGGCGGCCTGAGTCTGCATCCTTCGGTCAATCTCGGTTTCATCAAGTTCCTCGGTTTTGAGCAGATCTTTAAAAACTCCCTTACGGGTCTTCCCATCGGCGGCGGCAAGGGCGGTTCCGACTTCGATCCGAAGGGAAAATCAGACCGAGAAGTCATGGCCTTCTGCCAGAGCTTTATGACCGAGCTGTGCCGTCATATCGGCGAGAACACGGACGTTCCGGCCGGGGATATCGGGGTCGGCGGCCGTGAGATCGGCTA
>JAFRPB010000038.1 GCA_017429345.1 Clostridia bacterium
ATCCTTCGGATCGAGTTTGTCCGCCCAGCCTCTTTTCTTGGCGAAGGAAAACAATTCCGCGTCTCTTGCCGGCTTCGGCTTGAGCTTCGGCGTATTCTTTTCAAGCATCCGGGCGTAATACGGCAGCTTTTCCACGTTGGAGCTGACCGTATCCCAATCGGTATTTTCAAAGAAAGCGTCGAGCTTTTCCTTGACGGTCGGCTCGTACCATTCCCGCCCGTCCTTGCTGTTTACGATATTTTTGTACGTCAGAAAAGGACTTCTCGGTACGAGCGATACGAAGAACCCGATATATTCTTCAATATCCGGCTTGACTCCGCTTTTCGCGGAATCGATCTCAAGCCCGGTCAGTATTTCGAGCGTCTCGGTTTCCTCGGTCATCTGTTTGCGCAGCTTGGAATCCGAGTTTTCGTTGTACGCGATGATACTTCTGTTGAACGCCGCGTTGCATATCCTGCCTATGCGTTCGTCAAAGGTGGAACGCACCGTATCGAAACGCGCCTTCCAGTCGTTCGCGTCCCTTATCTGCGGCGTCGCGGAAGGAATGTGCAGAACGGGTATCTGCGCGGCTGTGTAATCGAAGTGCAACCCTCTGTAATTCCTCGCGACGCATTCGTTCATCAAAGGATCTGCGATGGTCTTGATCTTATCGCCGTCAAAATCCGCGCCGCCGAGCCGTTCGGGGATCAGAGTGTCAGACGCGACCATAACGACGTAGGTAAGATGCGAAAGATATTTTTTGCGGTAATACCCCTCTTCTATCGGCCGTGCGACGGCTTCCTCGTTTCGTGCGATATGCGGATTCCGCAGAAGCGTGTAGTATTCGTTAGTGCGGTAAGCCGCGCCGGGAGCGTAGAACTCTCCTTCGCCGAGGTATTCGCGTGATATTTCCGCGCCTGCCGGACCGTCAAGCGCGTTTCCGCCGAGAACTCGCAGAAAACGCATAAGGTCGCCCGAGAGATAACGGTTATCCCCGGCGGAGATCAACTGCCCGATAGCGTAGTCCTTCAGGATACTGTCGGCGTGATCCTTCAACTCTTTCGTGAAAACCCTTTCGTTTAAGAATTTCGGATTCTTTTTGAGTATCGCCGCCCAAAGCTTATCCTTGCTCCCGGCGCCTTCGTAGTTACCGTGCCTGATGAAATATCTCAGGCGGTATTCTTCGTCGGCGACAAAACGGTAATACTGGATCTCCGTCGGTTTCGTGATCCAGTACCGCTCGTCCTGCTCGGGACTGTACGTCCATCCAAGCGGCAGATCGGCAGGACGGAATTCTTCTCTCTGTATCGCCGCCGTGGTCAGGAACTGATAGTTCATATGCGTAAACGCTTCGGGATCGGTTTGACCGACTTCGGAGATATACAGCGCGTGTTTGTACGCTTTGCACCGTTCCAGATACTGCGCCCACATCAGTTTGTTTTCGGTCATCCAGCCGAAGCCCTTGAACATACTTTTCGTTAGTATGATCGCAACGTCGGCGGTGTTATGAACGTTTCCCCATATATCCGTTATCTCCGTAACGCCGAATTCGGAGAGGAAAGATGAGAAGTCTACCTCGTGCACCACGCCCTTGATATACGGCATACGTATCTGGAAAGACGTGTGTCTGTGCGCACCGCAGTAAAGATAATCTATGAAGTCAGCATATTTCGGCGATATCAAGCCTTCACCGTCGAATTCCGTTACGTCGAGATCGCCGACCTTTTCAATGCGCTCATACCTCCGCATAGGTCTGTTGCTCCCGTCGTCTTTGACGGTGATATAGTGAGCGTTGTGGACGGTCGTTACGGGATTGTCTATGACTATGACTTTCTTTTCGTCCCATATCCGTTTATCCTCTACACGGAATCCGTCCGTCATGATAAGTCCGTTGTAGGCGTAGAACTTGGAAAGCTGACATTCACCGATCTTCATACCGAGCGTGATACGCTCTTTTACCGGCTCATAGAAATCCTCGCGGATGAAAGAAAGCCGGCTTTGTCTGCTCATACTCGCTGAACGTTCAAAAGCGACGTACCGGTAACCGCCGTTTCCGAAATCTAGGGTTATCCCCTCGGGACGGAACATTGCTTTCGCTTTTTCGATCAGGTCTACATACCGTCTGTAGTTCCCTTTTCTGTCGAAAACGTTAGTGAAGTCGATATACACGAGTATATCCTTCAGATCGTCCATAACGCCGGCGGCATGGAATTCTCCGTTATGGAGGACGTCCATGATTTGATAAAACAGCGCGCAGTCGTCCTGTGTTTCGGGAGCTGAAAAAGCGATGCACTTCCGCGTCGCTTCTTCACGCAGATAATATCTGTATATACCTTCTTCGTCCTGTTTTGCGTTCCTCATAAGGGCCAATGCGGACAGTTCATATATTCTGTACCGTGTTCTCGTGATACTCACCCCGTTTCACGGGACAGTATATCACATAATCGTTACAAAATCAAGACTGAAAACGTTTAGAATACTGCGCCCACCTTTTCGTGAACCAAAACGGTTTTGAAAGGTGGGCGCAGTATTCGTAATTCGATTTTTGAGCGAAAGGAGGGAAAATCATGCTCAGAATTACCCCAAAGCAGGCACGGACGGTCCGCCGTCTGGCGCGCGACCAGTGCTGCAACTGCGTTTGCGGGAACTGTCTCTTACTCGATGACGGAGACAGCCATCCCTGTGTACAAATGATCTCTTGCTACGGTATTTACTGCAAATACTTTCTTCATGCGGTACTGCCGGCCGAGAGAAAGCTGTACGAACAGATCATCGAACAAAACGAATTGAGATCCAAAAAGGAGGAATGAAAAATGAAGGATTTCAAGAACAAGGTCATCATCGGGATCGACCACGGTTACGGGAATATCAAGACCGCTAACCACATTTTCAAGACCGGCGTTATGGAATATGACGCCGAACCGCTGTTTACGAAGGATATGCTCGTTTATGGCGGCAAGTATTACACCATCGGAGAAGGACACAAAGAGTTCAAAGCGGAAAAGCAGAACGACGACGATTATTACGTTCTCACTCTCGCCGCTATCGCCATGGAACTCGATGACAACGATCTGACCGAAGCGGACGTTTTCAT
>JAFRPB010000039.1 GCA_017429345.1 Clostridia bacterium
AAAAAGGTCGGGTTGTGGAAATTCTGATTTGTCGGGCTGCGCAGCCCGACAAATCAGAATTTCCACAACCCGACCTTTTTCATCACCTTCCCGAGCGTGCGGTTGGCTCTGCGTGCGGCGCGTTCCGCGCCGTCTGCGGCGGTCTGCTCGAGATAGGTCTTTTCTTTCACGATACGGTCGAATTTCTCCTGCAGGGGGCGAAGCTCCTCGATCACGGCTTCGGCGACGGCGGCCTTGAAATCGCCGTAGCCTTTGCCATCGAATTCGGCCTCGATCTGTTCGTTGGAAAGACCCGTGCAGGCGTTGTAAATATCCATCAGGTTCGATACGCCGGGCTTGTCGGGGCTGTAATAGACCTTTGCCTCGGAGTCGGTCACGGCGCTCTTGATCTTTTTCGTGATCACGTCGGGCGTATCGGTCAGCAGGATGAACGCCTTTGCGTTGGTGTCGGATTTGCTCATCTTCTTCTCCGGCTCCTGCAGCGACTTGATGCTCGCCCCGCGCTTGCCGATAAAGGGCTCCGGCACGGTGAACACGCTGCCGTAGACGCTGTTGAAACGCGTCGCGATGTCGCGCGCGAGCTCCAGATGCTGTTTCTGGTCGATACCGACGGGGACGTAATCGGACTGATAAATCAGAATATCCGCCGCCATCAGCACGGGGTAGTCGAAGAGACCGACGTTGATGTTGTCGGCGTTCTTCTGGGATTTATCCTTGAACTGCGTCATGCGCGCCGCCTCGCCGAACTGCGTGTAGCAGTTGAGGATCCACGCGAGCTGCGAGTGCGCGGGTACATGGCTCTGCACAAAGACGATGTTTTTTTCGGGGTCGAGATCCAGCGCCAGAAGCAGCGCGTAGAGCTCGAGCGTTCTTTTGCGCAGAAGCGCCGGCTCGGTGCGCACGGTCAGCGAGTGCAGATCCGCCGCGCCGAAGATGCAGTCGTATTCCTGCGCCATCGTCGCCCAGTTTTTCAGCGCGCCGAGATAATTGCCCAGCGTCGGCGTCCCCGTCGGCTGGATCAGGCTTAATACGGTTTTCTGTTTTTCGGTCGTTATATTTTCCATAATTATTGAGCCTCTAATTGCGGTTTTTGTGTTGCGCTTTGCGCTTTGCGTGTTGCGCTTTGCGTGTTGCGTGTTGCGTGTTGCGTGTTGCGTGTTGCGCTTTGCGTGTTGCGTGTTACGATCTTTTATCTCGAATCTCGGGCCTCGGGACTTATATCTCGATTCTCGATTCTCGACTCTCGACTCTCGTATCTCGGGCCTCGGGACTTATATCTCGATTCTCGACTCTCGACTCTCGTATCTCGGGCCTCGGGACTTATATCTCGATTCTCGATTCTCGACTCTCGACTCTCGACTCTCGTATCTCGGGCCTCGGGACTTTGATCAATCCTGCTGCTGTTTCCTGTTCATCAGGTAGATCACGAGGAACGTCGCAAGTCCGAGCGTTATCACCGAGATGACGATCGTTCCTGCCAGAGCCGCGCCGGAAATGCGTTCCTCGGGCGCCTGCCGGAGCGCCGCAGCCGAGGGAGAAGCGTCTGAGATCTCAACGATCTCCACGGGCGCGGTCGTCGACGGCACGTCCTCGATCGGCACAAGAAAGATCTCCGTGATCTCATCGCCGGCGGCGTCCGTGATCGAGAGAAGCGTTGTTGACGGGATCGCCGCGGTCGGCGGCAGAGCGGTCACATACGGCGCGGTTGCCGGCTGATTCTGCGAGGGGGCGGCTGTCGCGGGGGCTGCCGCGGTCGGCGCTTTTGTGCTTGCCATCAGCGCGCTCACGTCAATGGTCGGCGCGAGCGTCGCTTCGGTGGTGGGCGGCAGCTTGGTATACAGTTTTTCCTCCGTATAATTCAGAATATCGGCTCCGCCCTCCGCGTAATACTGTCGTATCGATTTCAGGCTTTTTCCCGTCGAAAGCATGTGATCGGGGATCAGGTCGATCAGGATCTGCGCGCCGAGCGGCGTCAGATGCGCGCCGTCAAGCGTGTATTCCGGCCGAAGCTGCAGCGGATCATCCGGATCCTTGAGCGCGTCCACGGGGATATATCCGTCCGCGGGGGAGGAGTACCTAAGCCATTTGTTCAGCGCGACGAGTACGTCTTCGGCTTCCTGCGTCCAAACGAGGTCGGAATCCGCCGAGCCGTAGAAGGAGCGGGAATAGCCCTTCCACTCCTGTCGGCCGAAGAAATAAATCTTGATGCCTTTTTCATGCGCCATCGAGACAAGCTGCCGGTAACCGGTCGCGATATCGTCCACGGAGGGGATATCCGAGCTGCCCTCCAGACTCTTGCTGCGCGGGTGAAGAATATCGTTAAGGCCGATCTTGACGTAGATCGCCTTGACGCCCGCCTGATCCAGCACGTCCTCGGTGAATCGGCTCAGACCGGAATCGCCGAACAGGTGACTGATATTCGTAACGCCGTGCCGGTCGTGCAGAAGCTCGTTGCCGATGATCGCCTGCTGCAGGACGCCGACGTTTTTCATGCCGGAAATGTAGAATTTCTCCGCCAGATAATAGGAAGAATCGTTGGCGAGCGTTGAGTCGCCGAACATGACGACGCAGCTGTTGCCCTTGCCGTAGGTCTCCGCGCCGCAAAGGAACGGCGTCGTATTATATACGATCGCGCCGGAGGTGATCGTCAGCGGCGACTGGGCGTAAAACGAGACGGCTTCCGTCCGGTCGCCGGGATCGATATAGGATTTCGCGTTGATCAGGCCGCCGGTGGACATCGGCGTGAAGCTTGCGTAATAAACGGTAATGGTCAGCTTTTCAAAGCTTTCGACATGCATCGTGACCGGATCGGTATAGACGGTTTTTCCGGGCGGGATAATCGCGCCGGACATATCGCCGAAGGTCACGGGCAGGCTCGTTCCCTCAATGATCGCCGTATCGCTCAGAGGCGAGGTGCGCGCGACGCGCACTTTTTTGATCTCAAGATTCGAAGAACCGTAGCGGTTGGAAAACTTGAACCGTATTTTTTCGCCGCCCAGGGTTGTTTTTATGACCGTGCGGCAGGAGCTGTTCAGCATAAAATCCTGAAAACGCGTGCCGCCGATATTGTATCCCGTCGGTACGGGCGACACGCTCCACGCGCCAGCCCACGTTTTTTTCGCCGCGGCGTCTGACTCGGGCGTCAGGATCGCGGTATTCACAAAAAGCAACAGAACGCAAAGAACAGCGCTGAGGATCTTTTCTGTTCTTCTCATTTCCTTTTCTCCTCTCGGGTCGGAACGACCGAAAAAATAAAATTTGAGAATAATATATCAGTTTATGGGATAATCATTCAATTTAAGAATAAGTATAATATATCATTATTGCGGTATTGTGTCAAGAAAAACAATTTTAATTCATATCTTATTCATAAAATAATGCAAAGCAGAAAAATAAAGGCGTAAAAAAAACAGCGGCGTCTGCCGCTGTTTTAGATCGGGATCCCGCAACCGGAGAGGAAGAGTTAAGAATCCTGCTGCAGGATAATATAGAGTTCAAACGGATTCCCGGACGCCGCGCGTCATGATCAAAGGAAGGTATATAACAATATATAGTATTTCTTGAAATCAGTATACTACATAATATACGCGTTGTCAAGATTTTTTTCCAATAATATACAAAAAAATCTCTTATTTTTACTTAAATTATTGATTTTTTATTTTCGTCCGCAAAAAGAATGCCGCGCATTTTGAAAAATTTACAAAAAGGTGTTTATCTTTTCCGGAACCTGTGATACAATAATTATTTGTATAATGATAAAGTATATGCTTTTGTGAGGAAAAAAATGTTTATCGATAAGGCGGTCATTAAAATCAAAGCCGGGAACGGCGGCGACGGCGCGGTGACCTTCCGCCGCGAAAAATATGTCGCCGCGGGCGGACCAGACGGCGGCGACGGCGGCAGGGGAGGCAATATCGTTTTCGTCCCCGACGACAATCTTTCGACGCTGGCCGATTTCCGTTATAAAAGAAAATACAAGGCGGAATCCGGCACGCCGGGCTCGGGCAAACGCTGCCACGGCAAAAACGGCGCGGATCTCATTATAAAAGCGCCGCGCGGCACGCTGATCCGGGATAACGCGACCGGCAGGCTGATGGCGGATCTCTCCTCCGGCGAGCCCTTTATCGCCGCGAAGGGCGGCAGAGGCGGCTGGGGCAATACGCATTTCGCGACCTCGACGCGGCAGACGCCGCATTTCGCGAAAAACGGCGCGCCGGGCGAGGAATATGAGATCCTGCTTGAGCTGAAGCTGCTCGCCGACGTGGGGCTGCTCGGCTTCCCGAACGTGGGCAAGTCGTCTCTGATCTCCGTGGTCAGCGACGCGAAGCCCGAGATCGCGAATTATCATTTTACCACCATCACCCCGGTGCTCGGCGTGATCCGCATGGGGCCGGAGAGCAGCTTTGTCATGGCGGATATCCCCGGTCTGATCGAAGGCGCGGGCGACGGCGTAGGTCTCGGTCATGCCTTTCTGCGGCATGTGGAAAGATGCCGGCTGCTGATCCATGTCGTCGACGTCTCCGGGTCCGAAGGCAGAGAGCCGAAAACGGATTTCGAGACCATCAACCGGGAGCTTGAGAAGTTCAATCCGGAGCTGGCGAAGTGTCCGCAGATCGTCGCGGGCAACAAGATCGACCTCGCGACCGACGAGCAGCGCGCCGACTTTGAAAAATTCATCAAAGAAGAAAAGGGACTTCCCTATTTTGAGATCATCGCCCCCATCGCCGAGGGCACGAAAGAGCTGATCGACTATACGGCGGCGCGCCTGGCGCAGCTGCCGGCGGTGCGCGTGTTCGAGCCGGAGCCGATCCCGCCCGAGGAGATCCCGGACCGCAGACGGCGCAACGAATTCACCGTGGAGGTCGAGGACGGCGTCTACTATATCGAGGGCGAGTGGCTGCTTAAGATTCTGGACAAGACCGACCCCGACGACTACGAATCGCTGCAGTATTTCCAGCTCGTCCTGCGCAAGAGCGGCGTGATCGACGCGCTGGTCGAAAAAGGCATTTCCACCGGCGACACCGTGGATATTTACGGACTGGAGTTTGAATATGTACCGTGACCGTGTGCTGACCCCGCGCGAGGCGGCGGCGCAGAACGTGCTGGCGCTGGCGTTTTTAGGCGACGGGGTGTATTCGCTGCTTGTGCGGGAAAAGCTCGTCGCCGCGGGCGACCGCAAGGCGGGCGCGCTGCACGCCGAGAGCGCCGCGCTGGTCAACGCGTCGGCGCAGGCGCAGGGTTACGGGAAGATCAGGGAATTTCTGAGAGAAGATGAGGCGGATGTTTACAGGCGCGCGCGCAACGCCCACAGCGCCCATACGCCGAAAAACATGTCCGGCTGCGACTATCACAGCGCTACGGGTCTTGAGGCGGTGTTCGGCTATCTTTACCTCTGCGGCGCGGACGGGCGCATCCGCGAATTATTCGATATTATTATGAACGGCAAGGATATTACAGAATGAGAACGAAGAAAGAACATATCCGCAATTTTTCCATTATCGCCCATATCGACCATGGCAAATCCACGCTGGCTGACCGGCTTCTGGAGCTGACGAATTCCGTCGACGAGCGGGATATGAAGCAGCAGCTTCTCGACGATATGGAGCTCGAGCGCGAGCGCGGCATCACGATCAAGGCGCACGCGGTCACGCTGCAGTATAAGGCGGATAACGGGGAAAACTACGAGCTGAACCTGATCGACACGCCCGGTCACGTGGACTTCAATTACGAGGTCTCGCGCTCGCTCGCCGCCTGCGAGGGCGCGGTGCTGATCGTGGACGCGACGCAGGGCATTGAGGCGCAGACGATCGCGAATACGTATCTCGCGCTCGACCACAATCTCGAGCTCGTGCCGGTTATCAACAAGATCGACCTGCCTGCCGCGGATCCCGACCGGGTCTGCGCCGACGTGGAGGAGGTCATCGGGCTTGACTGCTCCGAAGCGCCGCGCGTCTCGGCGAAAACGGGCGAGAACGTGCGCGCCGTGCTTGAAAAGATCGTCTCGGATATCCCCGCGCCCGACTGCGACGACGACGCGCCGCTGCGCGCGCTGGTCTTTGATTCCGTTTACGACAGTTACAAGGGCGTTATCGTATACGTCCGTATTGTGGACGGGCAGATCAGGCCCGGCGATACGATGCGCATGATGGCGACCGGCGCGGAGTTTACCGTTGTCGAGACGGGGCATATGCGCGCCACGCGTCTGGAACCCGCCGATCGGCTCTGCTCCGGCGAGGTGGGGTATATCACCGCTTCGATCAAGACCGTGCGCGACGCGAAAGTCGGCGATACCGTCACGCTCGCGACCCGTCCCGCACCGGAGCCGCTGCAGGGCTACCGCAAGGTGAACCCCATGGTATTCTGCGGCATTTATCCCGCGGACGGCGCGGATTACGAGAACCTGAAAGAGGCGCTTGAAAAGCTGCAGCTCAACGACGCCTCGCTCTCCTACGAGCCGGAGACCTCCGGCGCGCTCGGCTTCGGCTTCCGCTGCGGATTTTTGGGGCTTCTGCATCTGGAGATCATTCAGGAACGGCTCGAGCGCGAATATGATCTCGACCTTGTGACCACGGTGCCGAGCGTTATTTATAAGATCCATCTGCGGGACGGCTCGGTCGTCGAGATCGATAACCCGACAAAATATCCCGACCCTGCGGAGATCGATTACAGCGAAGAGCCGATCGCGGACGCGCATATTTATTCGCCGCCCGATTACGTCGGTTCCATCATGGATCTTTGTCAGGATCGCCGCGGCAGCTTTATCAC
Source organism: Clostridia bacterium (assembly GCA_017429345.1). Taxonomy (GTDB): domain Bacteria; phylum Bacillota; class Clostridia; order Oscillospirales; family Acutalibacteraceae; genus RGIG2774. Next base: position 6,766 of record JAFRPB010000039.1, read on the forward strand.
GATGGACTATCTGTCAAAGGACAGGGTCGATATCCGCTATAATCTGCCGCTGAACGAGATCATTTACGATTTCTTCGACGCGCTGAAATCCCGCACGAGGGGTTACGCCTCGTTCGACTATGAGCTCAAGGGCTACGAGCGCTCGAATCTCGTCAAGCTTGACGTGCTGCTCAACGGCGATCAGGTCGACGCGATGTCGTTCATCATCCATTCGGATAAGGCTTACGGCAGAGCGCGGAAGATCGCCGAAAAGCTCAAGGATAATATCCCGCGTCAGATGTTCGAGATCCCGATCCAGCTCGCCATCGGCGGCAAGATCATCGTCCGCGAGACGGTCAAGGCGCTGCGCAAGGACGTGCTC
>JAFRPB010000040.1 GCA_017429345.1 Clostridia bacterium
AGCGAAGCTGCCCGATAAATCAGAATTTACAGGCATTAGGCATTGGGCATTAGGCAATAGTCCTGTCAAATATACCCTTGGCAGGTTTCTAATGCCTATTGCCTACTGCCTATTGCCTTTCATCCCGATAAATCAGAATTTGAAAGGACATCTATGACTCCCACCGAACAGCGAGAACGAAACGAAAACCTCACCGCGGTCATTGCATGCGCCGCGGTCGCCGCGTTTCTGGCGCTCGTTCTCGTTCTGTGGTTTTACGGCTCGAAGCGCGGCGCGAACGTCGCCGTCCGCGTTGCCGATACGGCGGGGATCACGGAAGCGCTGACCGGAATTCAGCTCGTGAATATCAACACCGCCTCCGCGGACGAACTTGAGAAGCTGCCCGGGATCGGGGAGAAAAAAGCCGCTGCGATCGTCGAATACAGAGAGGCGCACGGCGCTTTTTCGGCGATCAAAGACGTGATGAACGTGCCGGGGATCGGCGCGGGTATTTTTGAGCAGATAAAAGACAATATCACTGTTTGAGGAATGAAACCATGAATAAATTCAACGCCGCGATCTTCGATTTCGACGGCACGGTCGCCGACTCGGGCGACGGGATCATCAACTGCGTGATCTACGCGCTGAAAAAATTCGGCATTGAGGAAACCGACCGCGAAAAGCTGCGGTATTTCATCGGCCCGCCTCTGTTTGAGTCGTTCATCGATCTTTACGGCGTGACGGGAGATGAGGCGGACAGGCTCATCGAATACTACCGCGAGCGATACCGTACGCTCGGCTGCGAGGAAGCGGAGCTCTACCCGGGGATCGCGGAGCTCCTTGACGCGCTTCGCGAAAACGGCGTGAAGACGGGCATCTGTTCGAGCAAGCCGCAGCAGTTCATCGAAAAGATCTCCGCGCGGCTCGGCGTGCTCGACAAATTCGATTTTATCTCCGGCATTTCGATGCACTATAAGGACGCGGAAAAAGACCGCCTTCTGCGCATCGCGCTCGACGGCCTCGGGATCACGGATCTGTCGGAGGCGGTGATGATCGGCGACCGGCATTTCGATATCGACGCAGCGAAAAAGGTCGGCGTCGCATCGGTCGGCGCGGTCTACGGCTTCGGCAGCCGGGAAGAGCTCGCCGAAGCCGGCGCAGATATGCTCGCCGACAGCGCGGAGGATATCCGAAGATTTGTTTTGGGATAATATGAAAAAACCCGCGCCCCGGACTCTCGTCCGTGGCGCGGTTTTTTTTCGGATATCGGGGATATCGGGGATCGGATATCGTGCCGGAACCGCGGCACAAATCATAAAATAAACGCTGTTAATACAAGAGAAAGACAGAACATATTTTATAAGCACGAACCGCGAGATCCGATACCCGATACCCGAAATTCAGATGTAAGCGCAAGCGCATACATCTGAATTTACTTCATTTGATTCATCACACCGATGAAGATCGGCAGGTTCGTCGCGTTGTCAACGATCATATAGACGAACGGGCGGTCGAGAATGATATACCGCATCTGCATCACGGCGTTTGCCCTTGCGACGATCGCAGTCACCGCCGCCGCGCGGGTCCCCTGCTCATCGACGGAAATAAAGGTCTTATGGATCACGTCGGAGACGTAGACGTTGTTTCCGCTTTTGAGTCTGCCGATGCCGCCGAAGTCGGCTTTGACGCCGTCGAACGCGTCCGTCACACCGAGCGTTTTCAATGTTTCAGACATCTCGCAGCTGTATTCGCTCTCAAACTTCGGCAGACCGACGCGCAGATGCGCCGTCGTGACGCCGCCGAGCAGCCCGGAAACCGTATCCGCATCGAGCAAGGCGATCAGGCTGTCGACGGTAGAGCCCTCTTTCGGCAGCAGCGCGACGAAGCTGTATTTGTTCCCGAAATAGGGTTTGACAAAGCCCTCGACGGCGTCGGCGTCGATCAGCCCCGACTCCTCGCCGTACATCATCTCGACCTCGGTCTTCGTACCGTCGGCGTTGGTGAACTCACGTTTGCTCACTTCGCCTTTTTCAAAGGGACGCGCCCACTCGGCGTCGAAGGTCAAAGCGTTGATCAGGTACATCACGTCGGCAGGATCGATCTGCTCTATGATCTTTTTGATCATGCCGTCGGTATTTTTATCGCACCAGCCGTTGACGTCCGCGAGCGTCTTTTCGTTAAAGGGTTCCTCGCGCACCTCGGCGTTATAAAACGCTTTGTTGTTTTCAAGAAAGCGTTTCGCGACGCTTTCAAAAGCGCCGTCCCGGATCCAGACGGAATTCGCTGCGACAAGCTTGCTTTTTTCTGCCTGCGGCAGGTTTTTGACGTATTCGGAAAGCATTTTGTTCAGATCCTCGACGTTCGCGCCGAACAGATCTTCGAGCTGGCGAAGCGTATTTCCCTTCGCCCCGTTTTCCGCCATCGCCAGCGCGGTTATAACGGAAAGCGGCGAGATCATCACGTTTTTGCGCGTTTCTCCGGTGTTATCCCGTGCGTATTGCGCCTTCAGAAGCTTCGCGGCAAAGCCGCCGTATACGGTTCTGAAATCCGTCGCCGGATACACTGTCGCCGCGGGTTCCTCTGTCACAGGTTCCGCGGTCACGGATTCTGCGGTCACGGGTTCTGCAGTTACGGGCTCCGCAGTCACGGGTTCTGCGGTCACGGGCTCCGCGGTCACGGGTTCCTCTGTCACAGGTTCCGCGGTCACGGGCTCTGCAGTCACGGGCTCTGCGGTCACGGGTTCTGCAGTTACAGGCTCGGCGGTTACGGGCTCGGCGGTCGTCCGGGCCTCTCCGTTATCGCTTCCCCCGGGCAGCGCTTCGATTTTTGCCGCCGCGCGAAGGATCCTGCGCGCGTCGGCAGACGTGATCTTTCCGTTGCCGTCGATATCCCCGTTCGCAAGAATGATATCCGTCAAGGGAATGATCCGGGCGGCAGCCCGCAGGGCGATCCGCGCGTCGTCTGAATGAACGACGCCGTCCTGATTCAGATCACCCGGCCGAAGCGGCGTTTTCGCCGCGGAAACCAGCAGCGGCACAACCGCCAACGCCAGCGCGAGGATAAGACACAGCGAAATAACGCGGTTTGTTTTCATTTTCATCATTAAAAGCTCCTTTCAACCGACGACTGATTCTCTCCGATTCTTTCATTATAATTTGCGCACCTGTGTTCTTTGAGGCACAAAATATACTTTACGATCTCTCATCTCTTATCTCTCATCTTTACAAAGCATTCACTGCGCCGATAAATATCGGCAGGTTCGCCGCGTTATCCACGATCATATAAACGAACGGCCGATCGAGAATAACGTAACGCGTCATGAAAACCGCTTTGTCGGATACCGCGACAAGCGTGACCGCGCCCGCGCGGGTACCTCGCTCGTCAACGGATATGAACGTTTTGTGGATCACTTCGGACACGAACAGATCGCCTCCGCGACCCACGCCGATCCCGGTAAGATCGGCGGCGGCCGAAAACGCGTCTGTCATCCCCATTATTTTCAGGGTTTCGATCAGCGAACAGGAATACTCGCTTTGGAATTTCGGAATGGCGGCCGTCACGCTCGCGCTTTCCGCGCCGCTCAACAGCGCGGGAACGGTCTTTCCGTCCAGCGAGGCGATCAGCTCCGAAACGGTCGTGCCCTCTTTCGGCAGCAGCGCGACAAAACTGTAGTTGTTGCCGGCATAGGGTTTGATAAAGCCCGTGAGCGTGTCGGTCTCGATCAGGGAGGATTCCTCGCTGTACATCATTTCGATCTCGCTTTTTGATCCGTCTGCGTTGGTGAATTCTCCGCCGTGCACTTCCTCCGTCGTATATATCGTTGCCCATTCGGCGTCGAAGGTCAGCGCGTTGATCAGCAGCATCACGGCGTTATTCGGAAGCTTGTCGATGATCTTTTCAATCATGCCGTCGGTATTTTTGCGGCACCAGTCGTTGACGGCTTCCACCGTCTTTTCATCAAAGGGATCCTCCCGGATCTCCGCGTTGTAACACCGCCGGTTGATATCGATGAAATCCTCCGACAGCACGGAGAATCCGTCTTTCTTGAGCCAGACGGAATTCGCGGCGATCAGCTTGCATTTTTCGGTCTGCGGCAGCTGCTGCAGATACGCGCAAAGCTGCTCGCGCATCGAGTCGACGTCAAGCCCGAACATCGTTTCCATCTGTCGCAGCGTTCTGTTTTTCGCGCCGTTTTCCGTCATGGCCAGCGCGGTCATCACGGAGAGCGGGGAAAGCAGTATATTTTTGCCGTCTTTATACTCGTTTTTCAAAAGCGCCGCGGCAAATGAGTGATACGCCGTATTCAGATCCGCATCGGGGAATAAAACCGTCAAAGGCTCCTCGGTCACCGGCTCCTCTGTTACGGGCTCCTCGGACGCGGGTTTCGCGGTCACGAGCTCCGCGGTCACGGGCTCCGCGGTCACGGGCTCCACGGTCACGGATTCTGCGGTCGCGGGTTCTGCAGTTACGGGCTCCGCGGTCACGGGCTCCGCGGTCGTCTGCGCTTCACCTTGATCGCTTCTCGCGGGCAGCGCTTCTATTTTTGCCGCGGCGCGAAGGATCCTGCGCGCGTCGGCAGACGTGATCTTTCCGTTGCCGTCGATATCCCCGTTCGCAAGAATGATATCCGTCAGGGGAATGATCCGGGCGGCAGCCCGCAGGGCGATCCGCGCGTCGTCTGAATGAACGACGCCGTCCCGATTCAGGTCGCCCGGCAGAAGCGGCGTTTTCGCCGCGGAAACCAGCAGCGGCACAACCGCCGAAGCCAGCGCGAGGATAAGACAAAGCGAAATAACCCGGTTTGTTTTCGTTTTCATCGTTAAAACTCCTTTCAACCGATGACCGTTTCACTCCGATTCTTTTTATTAAAACTTGCGCACCTGTGTTCTTTGAGGCACAAAATATATTTTACGGTCTCTCATCTCTTATCTCTCATCTCTACAATGCATTCACAACGCCGATAAACGCGGGCAGCCCGCTTGCGTTTTCGACGATCATATAGACGAACGGGCGGTCGAGAACGATCCGGCGCGCCATGCGTTCGGATTCCGCCCGCGCGATCACGGCGGTCACCGCGCCCGCGCGGGTACCGCGCTCATCGACGGAAATAAAGGTCTTGTGGATCACGTCCGAAATGTAGATATGACCGCCCTTTGCCTCGCCGATGCCGGAAAGATCCGCGCGAATATCGAACGCGTCCGTCATTCCCATCGCCACAAGCGTTTTTTTCATGGCGCAGGAATATTCGCTTTCAAATTTCGGGATCCCCGCGTCCACGTCCGCATCCGCCGCAGATGATATCATTTCGGCGAGACTCTGTGCGTCCAGCGCGTCAATCAGCCCGTCCGCCGTCATATCGCCCTTGGGCAGCACGGCGGCGAAGCTGTATTTTCCGCCGGCATAAGGCTTGACGAACCCTTCCGCGAGCGGCGTGTCGATGAACTTCGATTCCTCGCCGTACATCATCTTCACGGTCGTTTTCGTGCCGTCGGCGTTGGTAAACTCATGATCGCCGATCTCTTCCTCGTGATAGATCCTCGCCCACTCGGCGTCGAATGTCAGCGCGTTGATCAGATACATCACGTCGTTCGGATCGATACGGTCGATGATCTGCTTGATCATGCCGTCGGTGTTTTTTTCGCACCAGCCGTTCATCTCTCCGACCGTTCCTTCGTCGAACGGCGCTTCGATCACCTCGGCGCCGAACTGTTTGCGGTTGTCCTCAAGGAATTCTTCGGAAAGGCGCGCAAAGACGTTCGCCCGGTACCAGATCGAATTCGCCGCGACAAGCTTGCTTTTCTCGGTCGCGGGCAGATTCTTGAGGTAATCGCCGAGCAGTTCGCGCATCGTCGCAACGTCCGTGCCGAACATCTTCTCGATCTGCGCGAGGGTCTCGCCCTTTGCGCCGGACTCGGTCATCGCGAGGGCGGTCATCACCGAGAGCGGCGAGAGCATCACGTTTTTGCCCCTGTCAAGCGCATGCTGCGTTTTCAGCAGACGTGAAGCAAACGAGAGATAAACGTCGCCGAAGTCGGGCGATTCCGGCAGATGCGTTTCCGTCGTCTGTTCGGAAGTCGTCGGCTCGACAAGCTCCGTCGGCTGTTCGGAAGTCGTCGGCTCAACAAGCTCCGTCGTTTGCTCGGGCTCGGTCGGCGCAGTGGGCGTTATGAGCTCCGTCGTCTGCTCCGGCTCGGTCGGCGGCGCGGATTCCGTCGGGACAGTCGGCATGACAGTCTTCGTCGTCTGCTCCGGGATCGTCGGATCCCCGATCGCGGTCGGAGCGGCGGTTTCATCCGTGACGATACACAGCTCTCCGGGATGCAAGGGTAGCGTCTCCAACTTTGCGGCAGCGCGCAAAATCTTTCGCGCGTCCGTCGCGGAGATCTTTCCGTCGCCGTCGATATCGCCGCAATACAGCTGCGTCTCGGTCGTCTCGATCAGACGCGCCGCCGCCCGCAGCGCGATCCGCGCGTCGTCCGCGCGGACTTTTCCATCGTAATTCAGATCGCCGATCCGCGGCGTCGGCTCCGCGCCCGCAGAGAGCAGCTGCGGCACGAACGCCAGAGCCAGCGCAAACACAAGACAAACGGCAACGCCGCGCATTCGTTTCATTTTCATATCAAACACCTTTCTTTCGTCATAACGGAGCCCGGCGACGCGCGTCGGTTCGGCTCCCCTTCACCCATAAGACGAAATTTTCAGCCGCAGATTCGCCGAAAAAACAAAAACTGAAAAAATATGTAATGTCATCCCGTAAAAACACCCGCTGATCCGATTTCGGACCGTCCGGGCGCTTTTTCAGTGATTTTTCGCCTTGCTCTCGCAATAGATGCAGCGGTAGATGCGCTTTTCCCGGTCGGTCAGGCGGAACACCTGCGGCAGCTCCTGCTCGGTGGAGGTGATGCAGCGGGGGTTGCGGCAGGAGATCACCCCGGTGACCGTCTCGGGCAGACCGAGATGCCTGCGCTTGTCGAGCTTGCCGTCGCGGATGATATTCACCGTCGCGCCGGGGTCGATATAGCCGACCGCGTCGAAATTCAGGTCGAACACCTTGTCGATCTTGATGATGTCCTTTCTGCCCATTTTCACGCTGTCGACGTTCATGATGATCGCGACGGCGCAGTCCAGTTCCGAGAGCTTTAAAATATCGTATAGCACCATCGCCTTGCCCGCGGTGATGTGGTCGATCACGATGCCGTTGTTAATGGGAGTAATAACCATATTCTGCACCTCACTCGATGTTCAGCAGCTTCAGGATCAGCGCCATGCGGATATACTTGCCGTAAAGCGCCTGCCGGAAATAGCACGCCCGAGGATCGTCGTCCACCCGCACGGAGATCTCGTTGACGCGGGGCAGCGGATGCAGGATCGCCATATCGGAAGGCGCGCCGGCGAGCTTTTCGGGGGTGAGGACGTAGCTGTCCTTGAGTCTGATATAATCCGCCTCGTTGAAGAAGCGCTCGCGCTGCACGCGCGTCATATACAGAATGTCAAGCCCGGGCATCGCGTCCTCAAGGTTCTGCGTCTCGGTGAAATCCACGCCGTCGCGGAGCAGTTCCTGCCGCAGATATTCCGGGATGCGCAGCTCGTCCGGCGAGATGAGCACGAACTTCACGTTCTCGTACCGCCGCATCGCGTTGAGCAGGGAATGCACCGTTCTGCCGAATTTCAGATCGCCGCAGAAGCCGATCGTCAGGTCGGAAAGCCTCCCCTTTTCGCGGCTGATCGTGAGAAGATCCGTGAGCGTCTGCGTCGGGTGGTTGTGCCCGCCGTCGCCCGCGTTGATGACGGGGACGCTCGCGTTCATTGCCGCGACCATCGGCGCGCCCTCCTTAAAGTGGCGCATGGCGATGATATCGGCGTAGCAGCTGATGATCTTCGCGGTGTCGGCGACGCTCTCCCCCTTCGCTGCGGAAGAGCTCTGCGCCTCGGAGAAGCCCAGCACGTTGCCGCCGAGCTCGTACATTGCCGCCTCAAAGCTCAGGCGCGTGCGCGTCGACGGCTCGTAGAACAGGGTCGCGAGCTTTTTGCCGCGGCACTTTTCGGCGTAATCCGCGGGATGTTCGATGATGTCATTTGCCTTTGCGATCAGCGCGTCGAGCTCGCCGGTCGTCAGGTCGAGAATGTCGATCAGATGCTGCATCTCATTCACCTCGCGTTTTTTTAAGATATGTTCCGACCGCGTCGACAAAATCGACGGCGTTTTCATACTGCCGCTGCGCGGCTTCAAGAGAGATCGAGACAAAAATATTATAATCGCTGTCCTGCCTGTACTGCGCCAGCCCTTTCAGGATCTCCGAATACTTTTCGTCAAAGATCCCGGTTTTGATATATTTCATTCTGAAGTTCGTCATCAGCCCGGAATGCTTTTTCGAATCGTAATTATCCAGCGCTTCTATCGCCTTGATCGCGTGAAACGCCGCATAATACGCTCTGTTGACGGCAGAATTATAATCCTGAATTTCGATCAGCGTCGGAATGGAACGCAAAAGCTGATTTGCTCTTTCAATTTGCAGCTCCGAGATTTCGATCAGTTCCCGATCAGGCAATTTTGATCCCCTCGCTTTCGATATTTTCATAATACGGAAGAAATCGCTTATACCGGTCGTAAGTTGCGGTATCCGCAAGAGAGACGGACACCTCTACCCCGTATTCCAACGATAAACTGTTTGCAAGCCGGATAAATACCTCGCGCAGCTCATCAAGACGCTCCGGGCTGCAATCAATGCGGATCATGATATCGATATCGGATTCCTCATCATAATCGCCGCGGGCATAAGACCCATACAGCACGACGGCGTCAAGCGCATCGCCGAGAAGTGTCTTTGCCTGCCCGGCGACCTTCTCGGTGATCAGAATCGCTTCGCTCTTTTCACACATATGTCCGCCTTCTTTCTCTTATTATTATATCCCGAACGGATTCCCGATCGCGTGTGAATCCGGATCACCCGATCCAGCTTTCGTCGCCCGGATTATTTCTGAATTTGATAAGCCGCTGCACGTCCTCGGGCTTGATATACCCCGTTTCGGCGGCGACGGCGGCGATCACGTCAAAATTCGTCAGGCTGATATTTTTCACGCCCGCCGCGGCGAGGCGGTCGAGCCCCTTCTGCATACCGTAAGTGAAGATGCTGACGATGCCGAGCACTTCGGCGCCCGCCTCGCGCAGCACGTCCACGACCTCGAGGACGCTGCCCGCGGTAGAGATCAGGTCCTCGACCACGACGACCTTCTGCCCCGGCTCGAGCCTGCCCTCGATCTGATTGCCCCTGCCGTGGTCCTTATGCCCGGAGCGGACGTAGCCCATCGGCAGCCCCAGGATGTGCGCCGTGATCGCGGCGTGGGCGATGCCCGCGGTGCTCGTGCCCATCAGGACTTCGGCCCCGGGATAATTCTCTCTGATGACCTGTGCAAGACCGTTTTCGACGTCGGTGCGCACCTCGGGCGCGGTCAGCGTCAGCCGGTTGTCGCAGTATACCGGGCTTTTGATGCCGCTCGCCCAGGTAAAGGGCTCGTCGGGGCGGAAAAACACCGCTCTGATCTTCAACAGATCCTGCGCGATCAGTTTGGTCAAATCCATACTTTTTCCTCCTGATTGTATATAAAAGATTGAAGTGTGGAGAGTGAAGCGTCGGAATGAGACGTGAGGAATGAGAAATGAGGAATGAATGAGGGGCTTTGCCCCTTGCCCCATTATATATGAGAGTCAATTTGATGAAAATCTTCTATGTTAAATTGCATTGCGTCAATTATTCGTTCGTTTCTTTCAATCGGTTTTCTATCATTCAAGTCGCGAAGCGACTTCCGACATTCCTAATTCCTCATTCCCAATTCCTCATTCAGAGACGAAGTCTCTTACGCACCGTTCATACGCTTCCACGGGATCGGGCGCTGCGGTAATGGGTCTGCCGACGACGATATAATCCGAGCCGATCTTCTTCGCCTCGGCGGGCGTCATAACGCGTTTCTGGTCGCCCACGTCCCCGTCCGCGAAACGTACGCCCGGCGTCACGGTCAGAAAGTCCGCGCCGCAAAGCTCATGCACCCTCGCCGCCTCGCGGGGCGAGCAGACGACGCCGTCGAGACCCGCCTCTTTCGCGTTTCGCGCGTAGTGCGCCACGACGTTTTCGATCGGCTCATTTATCAGCAGGTCGCGCTCCATCGTCTGCTGATCGGTGCTCGTCAGCTGCGTCACGGCGATCAGCAGGGGGCGCGTGCCGTCCGGGCGCGTCAGCCCTTCGAGCGCCGCGCGCATCATCGGGACCGTGCCCGCGGCGTGCAGGTTGCACATATCCACGTCGAGAGACGAAAGTACCGCCATCGCTTTCTTGACGGTATTCGGGATATCGTGCAGCTTCAGATCGAGAAAAATCTGATGCCCGCGCGCCTTGATTCCGCGCACGATGTCGGGACCGGCGGCGTAGAACAGCTCCATGCCGATCTTCACGTAGGGCTTTCTGCCCGTAAACAAATCGAGAAACGCCAGCGTTTTTTCTTTTGAATCAAAGTCGCAGGCGATGATGACGTCTTTGCCCATAGAAACGGTCCTTTCTTTTCAGGTAGGAGGGTGGAGGGAGGAGGGAGGAGGTAAGGAAGTCGCTTCGCGACTTGTTTTATAAAGCGTGGAGGGTGAAGTGTGCAGTTTCGGAAAACGCTGCGCGACGTGATTTATAAAGTGTGGAGGGTGAAGAGTGCAGTTTCGGAAATCGCTGCGCGGTTTGATTATAGTTGCCGTTGCCATACCCCGTTCTATAATGGGGTATGGGGCAGCGCCTCATCCTTAATTTTTCACTTTTCATTTTTCATTTTTCATTTGAACCGCGGTTCAATGCGCGGCGCCGATAATATCCGCAAGCCGCGCAATGCCGAGCGCTTCCATGCGTCCGGGCAGGGCTTCGATGATCTTTTTGCAGATAAAGGGGTCGACGAGGTTTGCCGAGCCGATCTCCACCGCGCTCGCGCCTGCCATCATCATTTCGATCACGCCGTCGGCGGACGACACGCCGCCCATACCGATCACGGGGATCTTTACCGCTTCGTACACTTCGTAGACCATCCGCAGCGCCACAGGGAACACCGCGTCGCCGGAGAAGCCGCCCTTCTTGTTCGCGAGCACCGGTCTGCGTTTTTTGATATCGATGCGCATGCCCAGCAGTGTATTGATCAGCGAAACGCCGTCTGCGCCCGCGTCCTCGCAGGCCTTCGCGATCGCGGCGATATCCGTGACGTTGGGCGAGAGCTTGACGATCAGCGGTTTTTTGCAGACCTTGCGCACCGCCGCGGTCACGCGCGCCGCTTCTTCGGGCGAGGTGCCGAAGCTCATGCCGCCGCCGTGGACGTTGGGGCAGGAGATGTTCAGCTCGACGAGCCCCACGTTCTCCGCCTGCGAGACCTTCTCGCAGCAATACACATATTCTTCGACCGAAAAACCGCCGATATTCGCCATCACCGGTTTTTTGAAGTATTTTTTCATTGCGGGCAGGATCTTTTCGCAGACCTCGTCAACGCCGGGATTCTGCAGCCCGACGCTGTTGAGCATGCCCGCAGAGCATTCCGCGATGCGCGGCGTGGGGTTGCCGAAGCGCGCCTGCTTCGTCGTGCCCTTGAAGGAAAATGTGCCGAGGATGTTGATATCGTACAGCTCGGCAAATTCCGCGCCGTAACCGAAAGTCCCCGAGGCGGGGATGACGGGATTTTCCAGCTTCATGCCGCAAAGACAAACGGAAGTGTCTACCATTTCAGCGCCTCCTTTGTGAATACGGGCCCGTCTTTGCACACGCGCTTCGCGCCGGCTGCCGTTTCGACCGAACAGCCCATACACGCGCCGAAGCCGCAGCCCATGCGCTCCTCAAGACTGATCTGCCCGTCGGTATCCGCCATCCTGCAGACCGCTTTCAGCATCGGGACGGGACCGCAGGCGTAGAAATAAGAATACCCGGAGATCGTGTGCATCACGTCGGTGACAAGACCCTTGTCGCCGAAGGAGCCGTCCGCCGTGACGACGCGCACGTCGTAGGCGACGCGGGCGAACTCGTCGATATAAAACATATCTTTTTCGGAATTGAAGCCGAGGATCACTGTCGGGCGCTTGCCCTGCGCGAACAGGTCGCGGCACAGGCGGTAAAGCGGCGGCACACCGACGCCCCCGCCCACGATCAGCGGTGAATCGCCGCTTGCCGACAGGTCGAAGCCGTTGCCCAGGCCCGTCAGCAGATCGATCGACGCGCCGCGCGCGATCTTCGACATCGCGTCGGTCCCGCCGCCCACGACCTTATAGATCAGCGTAAGGGTATTGCTGTTATAGTGGCAGACAGAAATCGGACGGCGCAGGTAAAAGCCGTCGAGCTTCACGTTTACGAACTGACCCGGCGCGGAAAACCCGGATGTGTCGCCCAGAAGCGTCATTTTATAGATCCCGTCCGCGATTTTCTGATTTTCCGCAACGGTATAAAGCGCCTGTTGCATTTTTTCGCCCCTTTCAAGTCAAACCGGGTGCTTCCGAAAAAACATCAGCATCAAGGCGGAAGACTCCGCTTGATACTGATGTTCGGAATACAGCAGTTTCGTCGCGGAGACAACGGAAGAAATCAGAATCTGACTTCCTTGCCGCCGTTCTCCGCCGAAGTATAGATCGCAGAAAGGATCTTGATCATTTCGATCCCCTGCTGCGGCTGATAGCAGGGCTCCGCTTTATCGCGGATCACATCGATGAAGTTCGCGATATTGTGCCCGTGGTCGGTGACGATCTCGTTCTGGTTGACCGTATTCGACTTCTGCTTGCCGTCGGGCGCTTCATAAAAGATCACGCTGCGGCTGCCGTCCCAGTACGCGCCGGCGCGGGTGCCGTAAAGCTCGACGTATCTTTCCTCTTTTTCGATATTGCTCGCCCAGCTGACCTCGAACTGCATGACAGCGCCGTTGCGGAAACGGATCGTGCCGATCGCAAGATCCTCCACGTCGAAGGTGCCGTTCTCGACTCTGTCGCCGAAGTCGGCGTTCGGGGAATCCTTCGCGTCGTTATCGGCGAACTTGCTGTAGGTGCTGCCGGTGACCGCCTCGACCTCCGGGCAGCCCATCAGCCACCACGCAAGGTCGATCATGTGAACGCCGAGGTCGATCAGCGGACCGCCGCCGGATTGCGCTTTTGTAGTGAACCAGCCGCCCTTGCCGGGAATTCCGCGTCTGCGGCGCCATACGGCGCGCGCGACGTAGATATCGCCCATACGTTCCTTTGAAATAAACTTTTTCAGATACTGCGAATTCAGATTGAAGCGGTTATTGCGCATGACCATCAGGATCTTGCCCGCCTCAAGAGACGCCGCGTACATTTTTTCCGCCTCGTCCACACTGATCGCATCGGGTTTTTCGCAGAGCACATGCTTGCCCGCGCGGAACGCCTCGACGGCGATCTCGGAATGCAGATAGTTCGGCGTGCAGATATCCACCGCGTCGATGGACTCGTCCGCAAGAAGATCCATATAGTTCTCGTAAACAGCCGCGTCCTTGAAAAACTTTTTCTTCGCGGTTTCAGCCCGTTTGACGTCAATGTCGCAGAGCGCGACGATCTGCGCATGGGGATTTTTAAGATATGCGGGAATGTGCGCCGCGTTGGCGATGCCGCCGACGCCGATAATGCCGATTCTGACAATGTCCATAGGTCATTTTCCTTTCGGTTATATTGATACATATAGAGTATAGCACAAGCAGACGGAAATGTAAATATGTAAATTCTGATTTATCGGGGTAAAAGGCAATAGGCAGCAGGCAATAGGCAATAGGTAACAACCGAGGCGCACAGCGTTGATTTGACCGGTCTATTGCCTGATACCCAATGCCTAATGCCTGTAAATTCTGATTTATCGGGATAAAGGCAATAGGCAGCAGGCAATAGGCAATAGGTAACAACCGAGGCGCACAGTGTAGAAATGACCGGTCTATTGCCGAATGCCCAATGCCTAATGCCTGCAAATTCTGATTTATCGCGGAGCGATAAATCAGAATTTGCCGCACACGCCGCCCTGCCGACCGGTAGGGCGTCGTGTGCGTTTTCTTCGTTTATCTGTGGTTTAAGGTATAACGGAAATTGCTGAACATGTGATAAAAGATATGGACAATATGAACGAAGAACGTCATAACCGACGCGTCGTTCGTCTCGTGCATATGCTCGTCCTTCTCGCAGAACAGGC
>JAFRPB010000041.1 GCA_017429345.1 Clostridia bacterium
AACGGAAGCGTGCCTTCGCACGCTTCCGTTTTTTATACTTGTTCCGCAACCATATAGATCAGTTCCTTCGACTTCTCCCACCCGAGGCAGGGGTCGGTGATCGACTTGCCGTAAACGCCCTCGCCGATCTTCTGCGCGCCGTCCTCGAGGTAGCTCTCGATCATGAATCCCTTGAGGATCTTTTTGATCTCGGCGCTGTGGCGGGCGGAGTGCAGGACCTCGTTGCAGATGCGTACCTGCTCGAGATACTGCTTGCCGGAGTTTGAGTGGTTCGTGTCCACGATCACGGCGGGGTTTTTCAGGTCCTTTTTCGCGAACAGATCGCAGAGAAGGCGCAGATCCTCATAGTGATAATTCTGATGCGCCACGCCGTATTTGTCGACGCTGCCGCGCAGGATCGCGTGCGTCAGCGGGTTGCCGCTCGTCTCGACCTCCCAGCCGCGGTAGACAAACATATGCGCCGCCTGCCCCGCGGTGATCGAGTTCATCATTACGCCCAGGTCGCCGCCGGTGGGGTTCTTCATGCCGACGGGCACCGAAATGCCGCTGGCGACGAGACGGTGCTCCTGATTTTCCGACGAGCGCGCGCCGATCGCGACGTAAGAGAGCACGTCGTCGAGGTAACGGTAATTCTGCACGTAGAGCATTTCGTCCGCGCAGGACATGCCGTAATCGTCGATCGCGCGGGAGTGCAGCTCGCGGATGGCGATGATGCCCTGCAGCATGTCGGGCTTTTTCTCGGGGTCGGGCTGGTGCAGCATGCCCTTGTAGCCCTCGCCCGTGGTGCGGGGCTTGCCGGTGTAAATGCGGGGGACGAGCACGAGCTTGTCCTTTACGTCCTCCTGCACGCGCGCAAGGCGCGAGATATAGTCGAGCACCGCGTCCTCGCGGTCGGCGCTGCACGGGCCGATCACGAGAATGAGCTTGTCGCTCTCGCCGGTGAACACGCGCGCGATCTCCTCGTCGCGCTCTTTTTTCGTGCGGATCGCCTTTTCGGTCAGCGGGAACTGCTTCTTGATCTCCATCGGGATCGGCAGCTTGCGCAGGAACGTCATTGACATCGTAAAATCCCCCTTGCCGCGCTCAGATGCGGTCTTCCCCCGCCGTTTTTCCGTCGGGCGGTGATCCGCCGCGTTCGCGCGTAATTGAATACGGATTTTACCATACATCCGCGAAAAAATCAAGACATACGTGCAAAAACGGATAGTTCGGAGGGAAAATGTACGGGAGAGCGGAGTTCGGAGAGAGGAGATGTGCGGCTTCGCTGAAGAGATGAGGGATGAGAGATAAGAAGCGGCGGGACGATCGTGAGATCGTGAAATCGTAAAATAAAACACCGCGGGTTCGCCGTTCGGCGAACCCGCGGTAGTTTTTACGTGAAATCGTGAAGTCGTGAAATCGTGAAATCGTGAAGTCGTGAAGTCGTGAATTCGTGAGATCGTGAAGTCGTGAAGTCGTGAGGTCGTGAGATTTTCAGGTCATAAGATCGTGACGTAGTGACTTACAGTGTGCAGATGTCAATACACAAATATCTGCTCCGGGTGATCGAAGATATCCTCGAGCTTTACGAGGAAGGGCTTGATATCGCCGAAATCCAGCGCTCTGTGATCGAAGCAGATGTTCAGCGGCAGCACCGAAGCGGTCGCAATGACGTCGTTTCCGTTCTCGTCGGCCTTTACGACCGGCTTTTTCTGCACCGCGGAGATGCCGATCGCGCAGATCTGCGGCGGGATCACCATCAGCATCGCGATCGAACCCTCGATACCGCGGGTGATGGAGCCGATATTCGAGATCGTGATCGTGCCCTGCTTGAGATCTTTTTTCGTGATCTTTTCCTCGTCGGGGATCGCGTCGTACTGCTTTTTCGCCTCGCCGGTGAGCGGCGTGACGCGGTGACGCTTCTGCGTCTTCGAGCCGATCAGACGAAACGCCACGCTGATAAACTTGCCCTTGCGCAGCTCTTCCATCGTGTCGTTCATCGAGACGGAGTACATTGCCTGCGTGAGGTTCGTTTTTTCGAGCTTTTTCGCGGTTTCCGCCATATATTCCGTCATATTCCCGAGGCTGCGGTTGCCCATATCGGTCATGGTGATGGTCATCATCGAGCCGTCGGGCAGAATCCACGGCATCGAAACGTCAATGTTCTCAAATTGTGTGATCTTGCCGCGCACGAGGCGTTTTTCAAAACGGATATGCGCGTTCATCTGCGGCGCCGCTTTAAGCGCTTCGCAGATCGCTTTGAGAATCACGGTGTTCAGCGTCACGTGCTTTCCCTCAGGCAGAGACGCGTTGAATTCTTTATACGCCTCAATGAAATTCGTAACGTCCGGATCATAAATATAGCTGACGTGGGGGATGTTCTTCCAGCTCTGGCTGGTCATTTCCGCAACCATTTTGCGCTGAATGCCGAAACGGCTGACCTTGCTGATATGTCCGATTGCCATAGTATCCTCCTTTTTGAAAACAACGGTTTTCAATCGCTCGTTTGGAAAAATTGCTCAATCCGAATCATCTATCATTGTTAATATTAACAAAGCGTTTCTGTTTTCATGTTTAAAAAGTTTTAATAAATAATGAATTTTTTTAATGATTTGTTGCGCGTGACAAAAAAGACGCGAAAAAACGGTTCCGCACGTATAAACGGCCTTCGATCTTCGTATAATCATAATATCCCGATAAAAAGGGAAAATCGATCAAACGGAGAATGTTTAAATGTTCGGACGAAAGAAAAAATACAGTTTCCCCGCGGAAAACAGCGCCTTCGACGGCTTTGACAACGTGGATGATTTCGACGATTTCAGCCAGACGGCAAGCGCGGGCGAGGCGACCGGGCTGATCCCCGGGAACAACGACGAGGAAAACGCGGAAGAGTTTTACGACGATATTTTCGATTATCTGCCGAAGGGCGTTCCGCCGGTGGAGAAGTATCGGTAAAATCTGATTTGTGCGCAAGCGCACAAATCAGATTTTACAGGCATCAGGCATTGGGCATCAGGCAACAGACCTGTCAAATATACGCTGTGCGCCTCGGGGTTTCCTAATGCCTTCTGCCTATTGCCTCCACACCGACAAATCAGAACTTTTGCCCCAACATATGAAACGACTTCTGATTCTGACATTGATCCTGTTTATATTCAATCTGACCGCGCCGATGCTTTTGAGCGGAAAACGGCGGCAGGCGCAATCGGTTCCGCCGGCGCAGACGACCGCGGAGCCGACGACGGCAGACGCCGCGCAGACGACGTCCGGCGGCTCGGTACGGGATGCGGCTGCGGACGCCGCGCATTACGTCGGCGTCGTTGCAGCGCTGATGCCCGCGGAATACGAGCCCGAAGCGCTCGCCGCGCAGGCGCTTGCAGCGAAGACCTATGACGCGTACCTCGAAGAAAACGGTCCGGACGCCGCGTTTCCGCCGCTCCCTTGTCTGTCCGACGCGCAGCTGCGGGCGCTGTGGGGCGACGGTTACGATACATATTATACGAAGCTTGAGGCAGCGGTGAAAAAGGCGCTCGGATACGTCCTCGAATACGGGGGAGCGCCGTTCCCGGCGTGCAGTTTCCCTCTTTGCGCAGGCAAAACCGAAAACAGCGGAACCGTGCTCGGCAGGGAGTTCGGCTGTCTCGATTGCGTGCCGTCGGACGGCGACCGGCTCTGCCCAGGGCTTGAGACAGTGAAACGGTTTTCCGCCGGGGAGCTGTTCTCGCTGCTCGGGCTGCCAGCCGACGCGGACGGAACGGCGACGGTCGCCGAATATTCCGATGCGGGCACGGCGCTGCACTTCACCGTCGGCGAAAAGGAGTTTACGGGGTTTGAGGCCGCGAGCGCCCTCGGCCTTGACAGCGCGGCGTTTTCCGTCGCGTCTGCAAACGGCGAATATGTGTTTACCGTAAGAGGAAAAGGGAATTTTCTCGGCATGAGCCGCTACGGCGCGGATTTTATGGCGCGTCAGGGCGCGGATCTCAGAGAGATATTATTGCATTATTATCCGGGTGCGGAGATAAAGAACTGACTGTCGGGCAAACGGCAGTCAGTTCTTTATCGTTTTGCGTATTGCGTTTTGCGTATTGCGTTTTGCGTATTGCGTTTTGCGTATTGCGTTTTGCGTATTGCGTTTTGCG
>JAFRPB010000042.1 GCA_017429345.1 Clostridia bacterium
AAGGCATCCCCAAGTCTCGCCTGCCGGCTCGGTCGGTGCTTCTGCCTGCGGCAGAGATCGCCACCGGCGATCCGCACCCCTTGCGGTGGGGGTGGCGAGGAGGAGAAATTGTATATTTTACAACGGATTTAACCATTTTGCATTTCTCGCCCGTCCGCAAGGGACGGGGCTCAAAACGCAAGCGGGCGGTCATGCCCGCCCCTACAAACCGTGCGCCCAACAGAGCGATAAATCAGAATTTAAAGCAACAATATCGCATTCCGAGGCGCGCGGCGCCGGAATCATCTCTTATCTCTCTTTCCTTCGGACGCAGGCCCGGAGGATCGGTATTAGAAAGGAGTTCCTGTTCATTATGAAAAAGCTTCTTTGCGTTCTGCTCTGCGCGATCCTGCTGGTCGCGTCCGTCCCCTTCGCAGCCGCTGCGGAAGACGAGCCGGCTGCGGACGCGCTGCCCGTGATCCTGATCCCGGGACTGTGCGAAAACGCGCTCATTCGGGACAAGGGCGAAAAATCCGAAAGCCAGATCTGGTTCCCGATCAAGGCGGTGATGCGCGGTCTTCTGCGCCATACCGGCGAGCTCCTTGCCGATATTATCAAACAGGATGTAGACGCGCTGGGCGAGCTCGCGGTCAACTTCGTTTACGAGGTCGCCGAGCCGATCCGTCTGAATCCGGACGGCAGCTCCTATTACGACGTATCGCCGGTCGTCTCGACAGCGGAAGAATCCTCTTACAACGCGCTGAAAAAGAGCGGCAAGCTCGCGCTCGTGACCTATGGCACGTCGACGCTCAAGGCCGTCGCCGACGAGATCGGCGGAGATAAGGCGTTCGTGTTCCAGTATGACTGGCGTATGAGTCCCTTCGGCATCGCGGAGGATCTTCATACCTTCATTCAGGATGTAAAAGCTCTTACCGGAAGCGAACAGGTCAATATCTCGGGTACCAGCTTCGGCAGCGAGATCCTCGCGACCTATCTGTATCTTTACGGCGAAGAGGGCGATCTGCATCGGGTCCTGATGAATTCCCCCGCCTACGCGGGCAGTCGGATCTTCAGGGAAATGATGGCTGCGGAAGAGCCGACGCATATCGATTATGAAGGCGCGCTGAACAATTTGCTGGGCAACTACGGAGTAGAGCTTGAGCTCGGCTATCTTCTGAAGCTTCTGCCCGAAGGCGCCGCGGACAGGATCGTCTATGAGGTCGTAGACCGGTTTATCAAGACATATTATCTGCCCTCCGTCAGTTTCTGGGGCGTCTGCCCGCATGAGGATTACGAGGAAATGAAAGCCCTGCTGCTCGATCCGGTCGAAAACGCGGAGATGATCGAGGAGGCGGACAGAGTACAGTACGAGGTCGTTGCGAATATCCGCGAGATCCTGCAGGGCGCGAAAAACTACGGCACAGACGTATGCATCATCATGAACGAGGGCTGCCGGCTGCTCACAAGTCACGGCAGCGGAGATCTGCTGGTCGACGCTGCGAACGGCACCGGCGGCGAGTGTCTTGAGATCGGCGAACACTTCGCTGACGATTACGCGCCCGAACGTCTCGTCTGCGCAGACGAAAATCACGATCACGTTTCCTTTGCCGGCAGTCTCGATCTGACGAACGGTTATCTGCCAGAAAACACATGGGTATTCTACGGTCAGATGCACGGCCAGAATTATTGGGATGCGAACGCGCGCCCGCTGACTCTGAAGCTGCTGACGACGGATGAGATTACCGACGTGCATTCCGATCCGGCATTCCCGCAGTTCAGGGAAAACGCAATGGCGGTCAGCGATGTGCTGATCGAGATCAAAGACCGGCCGTCGGCGGTTCTCTCGCCTGCGGACGGTTCCGTGACCGCAGTCGTCCGGAACCTCTCGCATATCTACCCGCAGAGGATCAAAAGCATCACGCTCGACGGGATCCCCTACACCCTCGACCGCGACGCGCTGCTGCTGATGCCCGGCATGACAGCGGAGATCACGCTGACGCCGACCGGCGGCGAAGCGAAAAAATACGGCAGCCTGACGATCGAATACGACGAGGTATTCAACATCAAGCTGCATAAATCGAGAACGCAGTATTTTGAGGTTGTGGAATAAGAGCCGAGAGTCGAGAGACGAGAATCGAGAGTTCAGTCCCGAGGCCCGAGACACGAGATATCAGGCTCGAGGCGACAGACTTAAAACGAAAGACTGAAGATCTGATTTTCGGACAGTGCCGTTTCTTTCGACATTCGATCTCACGATATCACAACTTCACGATTTCACGAAAAAAGAACGAAAGCAGCCCGTCCGCCGAAATCGGCGGACGGGCTGCTTTCGTTCTTTCGTTTTTACTCATTCTCTGCCGCGACGGTAGTGAAGTTGATACCGAGCATACGGTCGAATAGAATGATCAGCATCAGAACCGTTCTGAAAAGCCGGAAGAAGGTAATGTCATTCATAATTGAACCTCCGAAAAGATAATTCTCCGTTTGTATTATACGATAAACGCCGCCGCTCTGTCAATAGCGATCTGCGATTATGACGAAAACAGCACAATTCGGCGCATCCGATCAAAATCTTCTTCCGCCGCCGGAATAGCTTCCGCCCGCGCTTCTGCCGCTCGAATAGGACGAGCCGCCGCGGCTGCCGGATGAGGATGATGAAGAGCTGCTTTCGCTCGGCTTCGGTTTCGCCGTGCGGCTCACGGTGCTGTACAGATAATCCGACGTTCTGCTGCGGATGATCAGGCTGCCCGGCGTCAGATACTGCGCCGCGCCGGAAGTTGTTTTTACGGTCATTCCCTGCAGCAGACGGCCGCGCCGGACCGAAGCAGCGATCAGACCGACGATCAGGCCGCAGAGAGCGCAGAAACAGCCGGTGTATACCGTGATCGGCAGACGGTTGTGCTTCAGCAGAAACTCAAGCTGATCGAGATAATACGCCGTCGCGTCGGACGGAGCGTTCCCGTCCGTTTTGTTGCGGACCCTTGATTCGAGCGGAAGGTCGCCGTAATCTTCCGCGCTTTTTCCCTCATACAGGATGCGCGGGAGGGAGTCGCGGCCCGTGATCCAGTACAGCAGGATCCCGTCGCCGCCGTAACCGTTGTAATACCAGAAATCCCGAACGTAATCCAGCTCGCCCGGCATGCACGACTGCGTGTCTGTAAGGATAAACAGCTCTTTGCCGTACGTCTGCGAGAGCTCGGAGAGCTTCGCTTCGAATTCCTCTTTCTGTTCGCCGGAAAAGATCCCCGCGTTATCGACGATCCGCGGCTTGGAAAGATCCGCGGTCCGGGGCAGAACGCGCGCGCCGCGATCAAGATCGATCACGTCCGTGCCCGCGGGATACCACGAGGGAAGCTCACGGTAACTCGCAAACAGATCCCGGGTGAAATCCGCGTGCTTCAGAAAGGCGCTGTAATAATTGCCGCCGCGGATGTCGGAGTCCACCAGCTCGTCGATCTCATAGGTCACGTCATAGGTGAAGATCGCCTCATAGCTGTTGATCGCGATCGTCAGCCAGCATCGGTCGGTCATATCGAGGCAGAGAAAGAACACCACCGCGCCGTAACGCTCGCCGACGCCGTAACCGTTGAAGTGCAGGAAGTCGGAGGCGTATTCCTCCGGCGTCAGCCCGTGCAGCGAATCCGCGGTCAGCGCGGTATAACTCACGTTCAGCGTTTCGTTCATCTCCCGGATCTTTTTCGTCAGCTCCGCCTCCTGCACAGGAGTGAAGATCTCCGCGTCGTCGGTAACGAGAGGAAGGTTCTCCCCGTGGAAATCCGTGAAGCCCTCCGTTTCGAGGGGGTACCAATAGGGCATGCCGTTCGCGTTGTCCTCTTTTGAAGGAAGCGTCGTGCTTTCGGCGGTTCTTGCGGCCTCCACCGCCGCGAACACCCGGTCGAAATACGCGTCGAAAACCTCGTAATACGACATGTCGTCGTTGTGGCAGTCGTCGCGGAAGGCGTTGACCAGCTCGCCCGCCGTCACGTCGTCGATCAGCTCTTCGGCAGCGCCGTAATAGTAGATATCAAAGACGTAATTCTTCATATCAAGGAGCAGCAGAATGCCGTCCCTGTTTTCACCGTAGCCGAATTTATTGTGCTCATAGAACCAGTCCGCGTATTCCCGACGCGTCTGATCGTCCCGCAGCGTATCGAACACGCAGACGGGGAAGTCCATTTCCAGCTCCTCGGATCGGCTCTGCGCTTTCCGGTTCAGGATCTGCTCATTCTCCTCGGTAACCGCGCCGACGTAATCGTTATAGCGGTAATAGGTCTTATCAAGGGCTTCCGCGGACGCGAAAACGCCGGGCAGCAGGGACAGCAGCAAAATCGCCGCGAGCAGGGTTGCCGTCGATCGTTTCATCACCGTTCCCCCCCTTTTACCGCACGAAAAGGTACATCAGGAAGCCCACGACCGCAGCGACGGCGGAGGCGAGGCTCCAGAAGTAACCGATTTTTTTGAATTTGCTGATCGGCAGCTCACCCACGGTCTTGCCCGTCTGCCCGTTTACGGCGAAACGGTAGCTTTTGCCGCCGTAATTCACATTCAGAAGCCAGACCGGCAGCAGCACGTATTTCACTCCGGGCGAGTCAAGACGCAGGTTCGACCCTTTGAAAGAAACGCTGTTGAAGCCGTCGCCCACGGCGGAGCGCAGCTCGGCTGCAGCGCAGCCCTCCATCCGATCGGATGCGCGGGGCAGGCTTTCGTCCGGATCGCTGTCGAACCGGTCTGAGAGATAGCCCGCCAGATACCCGGGATCAAATGGCTTAACGCCGCTGTAATCAAAGGGCTCAAGAGCGTTCATCAAGTCGTCGTCCGCTTTCTCGCTGCCGTCCACCGGCACGCCGGAAAAGCGCATCGACCCGCTCACGCGTACAAGATAATGCTTTGTTTCGGTATAGTCGTAATCACTGTCGGAATATCTGCGCACGGTCGTGCAGTCAAAGGCAGCCGCGCCGTCGACCCCGGCGTCAAACAGCCAGAACGGGACGTATATGCCCTTGATCTTACTCAGGGTATGGGACGCGGTAAAATCCCGCGGCAGCAGTTTTTTGCCCTTGAAATACTCCCTCACCGCTTTCTGCGCCGCTTTCGCGTCCAGCGCGAAGGGGATCACGCCGTTGGGCTGAAGACCGCCGGAAAGCCGGTCGGACAGCACGATCTCGTTGTCGCAGTAAGGGCAGCTCAGCGAAGCGACGGTCTCGTCGGTCTCCAGCGCCGCTCCGCAGGAGCGGCAGACGTAAACCGACGCGTCGCTTTGCCGGATATTCTGCTGAAAGTTCTTCTTGTAGTCGCCCCAGTCGAACGGCGCGTCCTTTTTCGTGAACTGCGAATACTTCTCCAGCAGCTCCGGCGCGAATTTGTTGCCGCAGGACGCGCACCCGAGCTCCTGCCCGCCGGCGATATAGCGCAGCGGCGCGTCGCAGTAGGGACATTTGTAGGTTACGGTTTGCTGTTCGGGCATAGGCTTTCCCTCCGGTCGTGAAGTCGTGTTGCGTTTTGCGTTTTGCGTTGATCGCGGGCCAGACCGAGCCGCGCGGCAAAGCCGCTGCGGTTGCCGCTAAAAACAGTCCACCGGACTGTGTTCTTTACGCGTCAATTGCGTGTTGCGACTGCGTACCCGACGCCGTGCAGTATGGGGAATATGAAATGCAGTGAGATCGTGAGGTCGTGAGATCGTGAAGGCGTGAACAGTGAACGGTGAACAGAGAAAGGTTAACGGTTTACGGCCACCCAGCATCCAGCAGCTAAGCAAGCGCTGATTCATTCCGGTGCGCAGATTGCGCCGTCAGATTTTTCGTCAGATCGTTCAAAAAGACCGCAGGAAGGCTGTCGCCTTTCAAGGGATTTTTGGGCGATATGACGGGAAAGATGCAAGCAAGGTGCGTGCCGAATCTTCAGATGTGAAT
>JAFRPB010000043.1 GCA_017429345.1 Clostridia bacterium
CGCGGCCTCGTCGATCACCCAATCAAATTCATGCTCGCCGGTCGCCGGGATCACGGTGCCCTCGTTTCTCGTCGCGTCGCAGTTCGCGCACTTCTCGTGCTTCACGCCCGCTGCGCCGCAGGTCGCTGCCTCGTCGATCACCCATTCAAATTCATGCTCGCCGGTCGCCGGGATCACGGTGCCCTCGTTTCTTGTCGCGTCGCAGTTTGCGCACTTCTCGTGCTTGACGCCCGCCGCGCCGCAGGTCGCGGCCTCGTCGATCACCCAATCAAATTCATGCGCGCCGGTCGCCGGAATCTCTGTGTCCGCGCCCTGTTCGGCGTCGCAGTATATACATTCCTGATGCCGGACGCCCGCCGCGCCGCAGGTCGCTTCGACGTCGGTCTTCCATTCCCATTCGTGCGCCTGTTTCCGGACGTATCCGCAGACCGCGCAGGCCTTTTCATGATTGCTGCCGTCGCCGCTGTCGGTCCAGGTCTCGCCGAAGGAGCAGTCGACCGCATCGGTGTAGTCGCAGCCGGAGCAGGACACGGTATGCGTGCCGTCGTCGTTGGGCGTATATTCAAAGGTATGCGCCTCGGTCGTATCGCTGAAATCTGCGCCGCAGCCGTTGCAGTGCGTCCAATGGTTTTCGCCGTCGTACTGCGTCACGGTCGCGCCTGTGTGGGAACAGATGGTTGTGATCGTAACATTTCTCGTGCAGCCGCAGGTATACGCAACGAATTTGCCGTAGACGTAAAAGCTGTAAGTTGCGCTTGAGCCGACGGCAGGGATCGGCGCGTTATACGTCTCATCCCAGGTAACGCTTCTGTGCACTTCCCAGTAACCCTCGTTATTTTTAGGTATCGTCGTGCCGTCCGGCAGCCGGAGGTACGATCCGCTCAAACTGATGTAAAAATAGGTATCGGACATGCCGTTGTGCCCGTTGACTGCCGCTGTGACCCGGATCGGCAGTGTGTCCGCGCTGTAGGTGGCCCTGTCGATCGTCACGGAATTGGCGGTCCCGGGGGTATCGACGGAAACATCGATGACTGCCGTGTTGCTGGCTGATTCCGCATACGCCGGCGCGGAGCCGATCGCGAATACCGAGCAGGCCAGAAGGACGCTCAAAAGGACCGAAAGGACCTTTCTTGATTTTTTGTACATCTTCATTACTCCTTTTTTTGTTTTTTGCCGTAATGTACTGATTTTATTATAATTGTTTATTAAAAATATAAAATATCCTTTATTCGTGAATTGATTATCCTGATTCGGAATTGACAAAACCGGCAAAATACGGTATAAAAGAAACAGAGGTGAAAACCATGTCCGACGAACTGCTTTCTCTGTTTTATCCTTTGTCGGAGGATGAGGCAAAGCTCGCGAACGGTCTCGTCCGTGCGCCGGATCGGCAGAAAGCGGAGCCCGAAACGCTGCGGCGCGATCTTCTTCTGCAGCACGGGAAGCTGATCGCTGTCAGTCAGCACGGGCGCTTTGACTCCACGCCGCTCCACCGGCACGACTTTGTCGAGATGGAATATATGCTGCACGGCAGCGCCGCGCAGATGATCGACGGCAAGCGCGTCGTGCTGCAGCAGGGCGACCTTCTGATCATGAACCGCTACGTGCAGCACACGATCGAGAAATGCGGCAGAGAAGATATCATGATCAACATCATGGCGCTGCCCGAGTACTTCGACCGCGTGCTGACGCTTTCGGGGCTTGAGGACTCCCCCATGCGCAGGTTCTTTCTCGGCTGCATCCTCGCAGAGGACGAAAGCCCGGATTACCTGCTGTTCAATCTCCGGGAGCTTTACCCCGTACGGCATCTGATCGAAAACCTGCTCTGGACGCTGAAAAACGACGTTCCCTACCGGCAGAGCACGAATCAGCTCACTCTCGCCCTGGCGCTGCAGCTATTGCAGTACCACGCCGACAGCGTGCGTTCCGGCGCCCAGAGTACGGATATTCTCTGGACGATCCAGCAGTATATCGACACGCGCTACGCCGACGGCAGCCTTGAGGACGCGGCGCGGGTGCTGCACTACGATTTCCGCTGGCTCTCCCACGAGATCAAGCGCCGGACGGGAAAGACCTTCACCGAGCTCATGCAGGAGCGCAGACTGCAGCAGGCGGTCTGGTATCTGAAAAACACGGCGTATTCCGTCCCCGAGATCTGCGAAAGGATCGGCTACGTGAACCTCACCTATTTCTATAAGGTATTCAAAGCCCGCTTCGGCGTCACGCCGAAAGAATTTCGGATATCGGGGATCGGATCTCGCGAATCGCGCTTGTGAAATTTATTCTTATCTTTTATTATATCCACAGTGTTAATTCTATGATTTAAGCCGCGGTTTCGGCACGATATCCGATCCCCTTATCCCCGATATCCGCGAAAATCCAGAGCGATAAATCAAAAGGAGGGAGCGCCATGCTCCGCATTTTCCGTTTCATGCTTTCAATTCTGATCGCATTCGAGCTTCTGTTCGCCGGGCTGTTCGCAGGCGGCGAGGTGCGCGTCGCGATGCCCGAACCCGCCGCCGAGGGCAACGCAAAATACGTGAACGCCTTTGTCGGCACGGGCGGCATCCCGTGGATGTGCGGCATGCTCTCCCCCGCCGCGCAGGTCCCCTTCGGCGCGGTGCGCCTGGGTCCCGACACCAGCGCCGTCGGCGGGATCGCGAAGGTCAAGACCAATACCTCGGGCTACTATTACGAGCACCGGCATATCCGGGGCTTCAGCCTTTCACGGCTTTCCGGCACCGGCGCGCGCGATTACGGCATGTTCCGCGTGACGCCCGCCGTCGGGAAGTCCCTCTCCGCAAAGGCGGGCGCGCTCGCCTATTCGCATCATTCCGAGACGGCAGAGCCCGGCTATTACGCGGTCTATCTGCCCGGCGCGGCGGCGCTCTGCGAAATGACCGCCACGTCGCACGCCGGCGTGCAGAAATACACATTCACCACGAAGAAGGACGCGAAGCTCTATCTCGACGCCGCCTCCTGCGTCAGCGAGGGCGGCTCCGCGGACGCCTCTGTCGAGGTCGATCCCGAAGGCCGCTCGCTCACCGCGTACGTCACGATGACCGGGACCTTTTCGGACAGATACGGCGGCCTGCCGGTCTATCTTTACGCCGAATGGGACGCGGACACGGTCGGTGTGACCGCGCATACCGCCGAGGGCGACGTTCCCGGCGGAACGTCGGCGGCAGGTGAAGAAGCGGGCGTGCTGCTCGATTTCGGCTCCCGCAAAAACGATCCCGTCACCCTGCGCGCCGCGATCAGCTTCGTCAGCTTTGAAAACGCGAAAGAGAACCTCGCCGCCGAGGTCGGGGACAACGATTTCGACGCGGTGCGCGCTTCGGCGGCCGCGGACTGGACGGACCGCCTGTCTTCGATCAATATAAACGCGGACGACGGGACGAAGGAGATCTATTATACCGCGCTGTATCACGCGATGCTGATGCCCACGGACTTCACCGACGCAAACGGCGAATACCGCGGCTTCGACGGCGAGACGCATACCGCCGACGGCTTTACCTATCGCACGGATATCTCCCTCTGGGACACCTGCCGCAACGTCCACGCGCTGTATACGCTGATCGCGCCGGAGATCCAGACCGACTGCCTTGAGAGCCTGCTTCTCATGGCGGACCAGGGCGGCACGCTGCCCCGCTGGCCGATGGGCTCGGGCTACTCCGGCTCGATGTTCGGCAACCCGGCAAATATCGTATTTACGGAGAGTTATCTCAAGGGTCTGGAATTTGACGCGCAAAAAGCGCTCGATTATATGAAAGCCGCCGCCGAAACGGAATTCGAGGGCAAGGCCAGCCGTGACGACGCGGCGCTGTATAACGAATACGGCTACCTGCCCGACGACCTCGTCGAGCGGTATTCGGTCTCGAAGACGCTCGAATACGCCTGGGAGGACGCGGCGACCGCCGCGCTCGCCGAAGCGCTCGGAGACGCGGACGCCGCGGCGCTCTACGCTTCGCGCGCGGAGAATTACAAAAACCTCTGGGACGACGAGACGAAGTATTTCCGCCCGCGCAACAGCGACGGCAGCTTCGCCGCGATGTACCCGAATCTCGTCTCGTTCATCGACGACGTGCTCGGCACGAAAATCTTCCGCGCCTACTGCGAGGGCAGCGCGCGGCAGTGGCGCTGGAGCGCGATCCACGACGTGGACGGCATGATCGCCCTGTTCGGTTCGAAGGAATACTTCGTCTCGGAGCTCGAGCAGTTTATGAAGGACGCCTCGCTCACCCGCGCGGCGGTCGACCCGGGCTCCGGCTACTGGATCGGCAACCAGCACGATATGCACACGGCGTATCTGTTCGACGACGCGGGACGGGCGGACCTGACGCAGAAATGGGTGCGCTGGACGCTCGAAAACCGCTTCTCGACCGACCCCGACGGGCTCGACGGCAACGACGACGGCGGGACGCTGAGCAGCTGGTACGTGTTCTCGGCGCTCGGTTTCTACCCGATCGCGGGCACCGACCGCTACTGGATCGGCTCGCCCTGCGTCGATTCGGCGGAGGTTTCTCTGCCCGGCGGAAAAACGCTCAAGATCACCGCAAATAACCAGAGCGATAAGAATATCTACGTTTCGTCCGTAAAGCTGGGCGGGGAAACGCTCGATACGCCGTATCTCACCCACGCGCAGATCGCCGCCGGCGGGGAGCTTGTGTTTGAGATGACGGAGAACAGTGAGAAGTGAAATGTGAAATGTGAAAGGTGAAAAGTGAAATGTGACAAGTGAAATGTGAAAAGTGAAATGTGAAAAGTGAAA
>JAFRPB010000044.1 GCA_017429345.1 Clostridia bacterium
ATATTTATTCTTATAAATATTATCATACGAAACGGGGGATGTCAACTGATTTTGAGAGGCGGGATATAAGTCCCGAGTCCCAAGTCCCGAGTCCCGAGTCCCAAGTCCCGAGTCCCAAGTCCCGAGTCCCAAGTCCCAAGTCCCGAGACCCGAGACCCGAGTCCCGAGGCGGAAGTAAGAGCGGAGAGCGGAGATGGACGGCTTCGCCGCAACTGCCGGTTGACGGCAGTGTGGAGAGTGAAGAGTGAAGTGTCGGAAATCGCTGCGCGATCTTTTTTAATGAGGAATGAGGAGTGAGGAATGAGGAATGTCGGAAGTCGCTGGCGCGACTTGATTATAGAATCAGTTGCCGGTTGATAGTTGATTGTTTCTGGTTGCTCGTTGCCTGTTGACCGTAAACCGTTCACGAACTCACGATTGCCGATTGCCGAACGACGATCTTACGATTTCACGACTTCACGACTTCACGATCTCACGACTTCACGATCTCACGACTTCACGAAAACAATCGCTTGATTTTCCCCCCGATTTGTTATACACTGTTTTCATAACGGAACGAAACGGGGGACGGGCGTATGAAACAGCTGATCGCGACGGATTTTGACGGGACGCTCTGCCGCGGCGGGACGGTCTCGGCCGCGGACAGGGCCGCGATCGACGCCTGGCGCGCGGACGGGCGGCTGTTCGGCGTGGTGACCGGGCGGGGGACCGATTTTCTCGATACGATCCGGGAGCTCGGCGTCGGGTTTGACTATCTCTCGGTGTACAACGGCTCGCTGCTCATTACGCCGGAGGGGACCGTCGTAAAGGAATACCTGATCGGACGGGAGGATTTCTGCCGGCTGGAGACGTTTTTCGACGGGCTGCCCGGGCTGCGTTTTCACGACAGGGCGTCGGAAAAGGCGTTCTACCGCCATTATTACGCCACGTTTGCCGATCAGTCGCTGGCGCTGGAGGCGGCGGCCCGCGTCAACGGCCTGTACGGCGACAGGGTGACCGCCTTCGTCAACGGCGAGCACGTGAACATCGGCAGAAAGGGCAGCAGCAAGACGCAGGGCGTGTTCGACGCGCTCGCGTTTTTCGGCCTGCCCGACGACGCTGCGGCGGTGTTCGGCGACGATTACAACGATCTTGACATGATCGTGACGCATAAAGGCTGGGCGATGTCGTCCGGCCGTCCGGAAGTCGTCGCCGCGGCGGAGCACGTGTGCGGCTCGATCGCCGAGGCGGTGGAAACGCTTATGGCTTGAGAGCGGAGAGCGGAGATTGTGAAGTCGGGGGAACGAACTCCGGCTTCCGGCTGCCGGCTGCCGACTTTCGACCGTGAGCAGTAAAAAAACAAATTGTATATTTCACGCATATCGCGGATCGGATATCGCGGATCGGAGTTCGGACATCGGATAAAAACAAGGCGGCGGAAGAAAAAACTTTCCGTCGCCTTGTTTCGATTGTGTAATATTTTCGCCTCAGCCGTCGTATTCCTTCAGAATCGCGTCGTGACGGCACTTTGCGGCGCACATCCCGCACTGATTGCACTTGCTCTGGTCGATCTCAAAGGGCTTGCCCCGCTCGCCGAAGGGAGCCTTATCGGGGCATACGTGCTGACATACGGTGCAGCCGATGCACTTCTCCTGATCGATCGACACCTTTTTCAGCCGCTTATGGTCGGGCAGCGGCGAGATCGCGTTGTTGGGGCAGATGTTCTCGCAATGCCCGCAGCCGATGCATTTTTCTTTCGGAATAACGAAACGCGGCTCTTCTTCATCGGTCTTCTCGGGTACGCTGAATAAGCATACCCAGGCGCAGGCGCCGCAGCCGATGCATTTTTCCGGATTGATCGTAAACGCCATAATATCAACCTCCCGAAGCCGGAGACAGCAGCCAGATCTCGTCGCCGTCCGCGAGACGCGCCGATTTTTTGCGGCAGCTCTCGCCGTTGAGATAGATGACCGCGTCCTTATACTGAAGCCCGGACGCCGTCGCGTCGCCGCCCAGCTTTTCGTGCAGCGCGCCGAACACGTCGCGCAGTTTCTCCGCGTTCAGCTCAAGCTCGGCGGTATGCGTATCCATACGGTACACGCCGAACAGTTTGACCTTGATCTTTGCCATTATCGGTACGCCTCCCTTACCGCCGCGTCATAGACTTCTCTGTCGATCTTTATGCCCAGCGATTTCAGCCGGTGCCACGTGGGGATGCCGTCCTTCCAGCCGCGGGCGCGGTAGTAGACGGGTTTCATCTTATCCAGCGGGACCTTCGTGCGCGGGTCGTTCGGATCCTGCGGCTCGTCGGTCAGACGGGCGGGCAGCTGATCCGCGTCCGCCTTCTGCCCGAGGATCACGTTGGCGATGCGCTCCGTATTGTAGCCGTAAGCGCCCCAGGTCAGCATGCTCGCCATGGTGGAGTTGATGCCCGTGGCGTATTTGATCGCGTAGGATTCCGGCAGCAGCGGGATATTGATCTTCGCGACCTTCGTGAAGTGGCTCAGCAGGTTCACCACCGGGCCCACATAGGGGAACGCCGCGAGAATGATCTTCGTCAGAAGCCAGTTGGGCTTGTCGATCAGGAAGCCCGGCAGCACCGCGTAGCTCGTGAACATACAAGAGCCGCCGGCGGAGACCGCCTCCATCAGGTTCTGGAACATGATCGCCAGCGCCGCCTTGCCGTGATGCGTCAGGGAATCCACGTCGAGACCGAGACCTTCGACCACGACCATATAACCCGCGTTCAGGTGGCAGCCGCCGCGGTTGGCGGTGGCGTAGCCCAGACCGTGGCCCACGGCGTGACGGGGCGTATACGCCGCCATTTCCATTCCTTTGGCGTTTATGGCGTAGTCCTTTCCGCCGAACATCTCGCTCATTTTCCGCGAGCCCTCCGCCAGAATGTCGCCGTCGCCCTCGCGGTTCGCGATCTTATAAAACATCTCCTCGATATTGTCGGTCTTTCCGAATTCCAGACCGAAGTCGCGCACGCCCTTTTCCTTCAGCTCCATGGCGAACGCCACGGTGCCCGCCGCGGAGATCGTATCCATCCCCAGCTCGTCGAGCACGTAATTCCAGCGGATGATCTTCTCGATATCGTCGTTGAGGATGTTCGCGCCCAGGAGACCGAGGATCTCAAGCTCCGGCCCCTTGACCACCTTGTCGTCCACCTGCACCATTCTCGCGCAGCGGATCGCGCAGGTGGTGCACGCGGCGTTGGAAACGAGATGCTTCTCCGCCAGCTCCTCGCCGGAGATCTTCTCAAAGCCGTCGAAACGCCCGGCGCTGAAATTCTTCGTTGCGAGGATCTTGTGCGCCTGCATCGGCGCGATCAGGCCGGCGGTGCCGAGCTTGGGCAGCTGACGGCCGGTCAGGGGATGCGTTTTGAGCGTTTGCACCCATTTTTCGTTGGTCTTGTTCAGCTTTTCGCGGTTTCTGACCTTGGGCAGCGCCGTGCCGAAGGCGGTCACGGCTTTCAGCTTTTTGTCGCCGAATACCGCGCCGACGCCGCCGCGGCCCGCCGTGCGCTCACCCGAGAATACGCAGGCGTAGCGCACCTTGTTCTCTCCCGCGGGGCCGATCACCAGCTTGCCGGAGCGTTTCGGCAGCTTCTCCTGCGTTTCGGAGGTCGTAAGGCCGCAGAGGGCGGACGCGTCCGAAAACACCACGTCGTCGTGCAGGATGTTCACGGTCACGGGCGTTTCGCTTTTGCCGGTGAAGATCACCGCGTCGTAGCCCGCGCGCTTGAGCCAGAGCCCGAAATCGCCGCCGCAGTTGGATGAGGTGACGATCCCCGTCAGCGGGGAGATCGTGGAGATGTTGAAGCGGGAGGAATTCGGGCAGCCGCAGCCGGTGAGCGGGCCGGTCGTGACGACCAGCCAGTTATCCTCGTCAAAGGCTTGCATCCCCGGGCGAATATGGTGCAGCAGGATATCCGCTGCCATCACCTTGCAGCCCAGGGTGCGTTTCCTGTCCTCGTCCGTCCACGGGAACAGCGAGTGCGTCCGGTTTGTCAGATCCACGAACAGCACCTTTCCCATATAGCCGTCTAAGCGGTCCATCGTCGTTCAGCTCCTTTTATATCAGACTCATTGTTCGCTTTTTATTTCGATCGCAGAAAGCGCGATCATTGTTCGCTCTTGTTCCGGATCGGCAGCAGCGTGATCCCGCCGCCGTCGAAGACGTGCAGTTTGCCGGCGTTTTCCGTATCGCCGAGCAGATACCGCAGGCCGAGATGCGCCTCCAGCGCGCCGATCACGCCGACCGTGCTGCTGACGGAGCGCGTCTGCGGATTCTCCGCGGTCAGCTGTCCCGCGGCCGAAAGATCCGGCGTCCTGCCGGGAAGATACAGATAAGCCGTGCCGAAAAAGCCGTTCACGCCGCCGTTGACCAGCGCTTTTCCCCGCGCGCGGCAGAATTCCTGCGCCGCGCGCCGCGCGTCGTTGTTGTCCACCGCGAGAAAGAGGATGTCCGCCCCCGCCGCGAAATCGAGATCTTCCGGCGCTTTGATCTTTTTGTGTATCGCGTCGATGCGCGCGTCCGGATTGATCGCCGCGAGCCTGTCGCGGGCGAGAAATACCTTTTCTTTGCCGATATCCTCGAAGGTATACAGAAACTGCCGGTTCAGGTTGCTCTCGCTCACCGTGTCGAAGTCGCAGAGCGTCAGCGCGCCGATCCCGGCGCAGACAAGGTGCGTTGCGATATTGCAGCCGAGGCCGCCGCAGCCGAGCACCGCGGCCTTTTTGTCGGCGGGGTCGAAGCCCTGTAACGTGATCCTGTCGATCATTGCGTTATTCCTTCCCGCAGGATATCGTCTGCCCGCTCATCGTTTCGACGGCGTGATCCAGCACGGGCAGAACCACCGCCAGCGATTCCCGCACGGCTTTCGGACTGCCGGGGAGATTGACGATCAGCGTCCTGCCGCGGATGCCCGCCGCCGCGCGGGAGAGCATCGCTTTGGGCGTGATCTTCAGGCTTTCCGCGCGGATCGCCTCGGGAATGCCGGGGACCTCCTTTTCGATCACCGCCCTCGTCGCTTCGGGGGTCACGTCCCGCGGGGCGAAGCCGGTGCCGCCGGTGGTGAAAACGAAGTCGACGCCGAGCGCGTCGCAGAATTCGATCAGCGCCGCCGAGATCTCTTCTTTCTCGTCGGGCACGATCCGATACGCGGCGGTCTCGGCGAGCTCCTTCAGAAGCTCCGAGATCAAAGGCCCGCTTTTATCCTCCGTCAGGCCTTTGCTGCAGCGGTCGCTGACGGTCAGTACGGCGATACGCATCGCGCCGCCTCCCTTCTTTTCTGTAATTATATCATACGGAAAAAAAGTTTTCAAGAGCCGGAGCCTCTTTGCTTTACAAAAAACAAAATGTATGATATATTATAATAAATTGTATCGGAGGCGAAGGATCAATGCTGCAGGTTATCGGCGTTTCTCAGGCGCAGGAGCTGTCCCGTTCGATCGCGGGCGGCATGACCCGCACGGAGCTTCTGCCTCTGTCGGAGCTCGTCGGCAGGGTCTGCGCGCAGGCGCCGCTCTGCGGCGGGGATATCCCCGCGTTCCGCCGATCCACGATGGACGGCTTCGCCGTGATTGCGGCGGATACGTTCGGCGCGGGGGAGGCTTCTCCCGCAGAGCTTCGGATCGCCGGCGAAATCCGCATGGGCGAGGAAACGAAAATATCTCTGACGCGCGGGACCTGCGCCGCGATCCCGACCGGCGGGATGATGCCGGAGAACGCCGACGCCGTGATCCCCGTGGAGTATACGGAGACGGACGGCTGCGGCTCATGTCTTGTTTACCGCCCGGTCAGTCCGTACGGTAACGTTATGCGGGCGGGCGAGGACGTCCGGGGCGGCGGAGCGCTGTTTCCCCGCGGCAAACGCCTTACGCCGGCGGCGGTCGGCGTGCTCGCGGCGGCGGGCGCGGATCGGTGCCTCGTTTACGAAAAGCCCCGCGTGGGGATCCTTTCGACGGGGAACGAGGTCGTTCCCGTTACGCAGCCGTTGTCTCCCGGCAAGGTGCACGACGTGAATACGCATCTTCTTGAAGCGCTCTGCGGTATCTTCGGCTGCGAAACGCGCCTGTACGGGATCGTGCCGGACAATGAGGATGCGCTGACCGGCGCGCTGCGAAGCGCCGCGGAGGAGAACGATCTTGTGCTGCTCTCGGGCGGTTCCTCTGCCGGGGAAAAGGATCTCACCGCGCGCGTCATTGCCTCGCTCGGCGAGGTGCTCGCGCACGGGATCGCCATGAAGCCGGGGAAACCGACCGTGATCGGCAGAATCCGCGAAAAGCCCGTGTTCGGTCTGCCGGGCAATCCGGCGGCATGCTTTTTCGTTACCGAGATCGTCGTCCGGCCCTGCATAGAGGCGCTTGTCGGCGCTTCGCTGCCGCGCAGGGAGACGGCCGCGGTGCTCGCGGGGAATCTTTCGTCCAACCACGGGCGGGAGGAATTCGTCTGCGTCTCGCTTTCGGACGACGGAAGCGCTTATCCGATCGCGGGGAAATCCGGCGTGATCTCGCTTCTCAACGCCGCGGACGGTTATCTGCACATTCCGCGCGACTGTGAGGGCCTGCCTGCGGGAAGCGCGGTTCGCGTCATTTTGTTTTGAGGTGCATATGAAACACGATTATTTAATGAATACGCCGCTTGCCGAGGCGCGGGAGCTGCTGTTTTCCGCGGCGGCGGCAGCGGGATTTTCCGCCGGGGCCGAGACGGTCGGCGCAGCCGAAGCAAGCGGACGGATCACGGCGGAAGCGGTTTTCGCGCGTATCAGCGCGCCGCATTACAACGCCTCCGCCATGGACGGGATCGCCGTCGCCGCCGCGCGGACCTTCGGCGCGGGCGAGAGCACGCCCGTTTATCTGACGGGGGACGATTATGTCGTCGTGGATACCGGCGACCCGATGCCTGCCGGAACGGACGCGGTCGTGATGATCGAGGACGTGTATGAGGATGAGAACGGCGGGGTCAGGCTTCTGGCCGCGGTATCGCCGTGGCAGAATGTGCGTCAGGTCGGCGAGGATCTTTGCATGGGCGACATGATCGCTCCCTGCGGAACGAAAATAACGCCCGCGCTGTGCGGCGCGTTTCTCGCGGGCGGCGTGACGCGTCTGGCGGTCAAAAAACGTCCGGTGTTCGGGATCATTCCGACCGGCGACGAGATCGTGAAGCCGACGCAGTCGCCCGCCCCCGGCGAGATCATCGAATTCAATTCCGTGATCTTTTCGGCGATGCTGCGCGAATGGGGCGCGGAGCCCGTCGTTTTCGATATCGTGAAAGATAATAAAGAGCTCCTGAGCCGCGCGGTGCGTCAGGCGGCGGAATCCTGCGACGCGGTGCTGGTCCTCGCCGGCTCTTCCGCGGGGCGGGACGATTATACCTCGGCCGTCTGCGCGGAGCTGGGACGCGTGCTGCTTCACGGCGCCGCGATCAAGCCCGGCAAACCCGTCGTGCTCGGTATGCTCGGCGAAAAGCCCCTGATCGGTCTGCCGGGTTACCCTGTCTCCGCCATGATCGTGACGGAGGAATTCGTAAAGCCGCTGATCGCGCGGTTCTACGGCGGGGAGGAAGACGGCGGGCAGACCGTCCCGGCCGTACTGACGAAGAAAATCGTTTCCTCTCTCAAATATGAAGAATTCGTGCGCGTCACGCTCGGCACGGTCGGCGGCGTGTGTTACGCGGTCCCGCTGCCGCGCGGCGCGGGCGTGATCACGAGCGTCACCAAGGCGGGCGGCGTTCTCCGGATCCCGCAGAATCTCGAAGGGATCGAGGCGGGCGAGACGGTCGGGGTCCGTCTTCTGCAGTCCCGGCAGTCGCTTGCGCATACGCTCGTCATCACCGGCAGCCACGATCCGCTGATCGATCTGCTCGCCGATGAGATCAACCGCCGCGCTCTCGGCTTCACGGTCGTTTCCTCGCATGTGGGCAGCATGGGCGCGATCCGCGCCGTCGCCGCGGGGCAGGCGCACATGGGCGCGTGTCATCTTCTGGATGAGACGACCGGTGAATACAATACGTCGTACGTAAAAAAATACTTTCCGCAGGGCGGCGCGGTTCTGCGAAAGGGCGTCGGCCGCGTGCAGGGGCTGATGGCCGCCCCCGGCAACCCGCTGAATATCCGCGGGATCGCCGATCTGCTCCGCTGCCGATACGTCAACCGTCAGCGCGGCGCGGGTACGCGGGTGCTGCTTGATTATCTTTTGAAAACGGATCATATTTCGCCCGCCGATATCGAAGGCTACGGCAACGAGAAATTCACCCATACCGCCGTGGCGGCGAGCGTCGCCGCGGGCAACGCGGACGCGGGGATGGGAATTTTTTCCGCGGCGAAGATCTACGGACTCGATTTCATCCCCCTGTATCACGAGGAATACGATTTTCTTGTGAACGAAGCATACGCCGACGACCCGAAGGTGCGCGCGTTTTTCGATATCCTCGAAAGCGAAGCGTTCCGGCGGCGGCTGACGGAGATGGGCGGATACAGCTTTGAAAGGTGAGGCTCGGTTATGGAACTGACGCATCTTGACGAAAACGGAAAAGCGATCATGGTGGACGTGGGCGATAAGGACGTAACGCTGCGCACCGCGCGGGGCTACGCCTGCGTGCGAATGCAGCCCGAGACCCTGCGGACGCTGCTGGACGGGGGCCTGAAAAAAGGCGACGCCCTCGCCGCGGCGCGGATCGCGGGCATCATGGCGGCGAAACGCACCTTCGAGCTGATCCCCCTTTGCCACAACATCCCGATCGAAAGCGTAAAGATCGACTTCGAAGATAACGGCGCGGACCGGCTGTATATTTATTCATCGCTGCGTTGCAGCTATAAGACGGGCGTCGAGATGGAGGCGCTGACGGCGGTCTCGGTCGCGGCGCTGACGGTCTACGATATGTGCAAGGCGATCGACCGGGGTATGACGGTCGAGGAGATCCGGCTGCTGGAAAAAACCGGCGGAAAGAGCGATTATCGGTATGAAGGATGACTTCGGCAGGGAAATTTCATATCTGCGCGTCTCGGTCACGCAGCGGTGCAACCTGAACTGCGTCTACTGCGGCAAGACCGACTGCGCGAAGAAAGAGACGGAGCTTTCGCCCGAAACGTTTTACGTGATCGCGAAGGCTTTCGCCGCCTGCGGGATCAAAAAGATCCGCATCACCGGCGGCGAGCCGCTGGTGCGCGGCGATATCTGCGAGATCGTGCGGCTTTTGCGCAGTCTGCCGGAGATCGGGACACTCTCGCTCACCACCAACGGCGTGTATCTTGCGCAGTACGCGGCGCGGCTGAAAGAGGCGGGCCTCGACAGCGTGAATATCAGCCTTGACAGTACCGACGAGGGCGTTTACCGCCACCTGACCGGCGCGGACGCGCTGCGGCGGGTGCTGGAGGGCGTCGACGCGGCGCGCGCCGCGGGGCTCTCGCCCGTGCGGATCAACGCGGTGCTGATGCGGGGCGTGAACGACGACGGCGCCGGGGCGCTGATCGATCTTGCGCGCAGGCTCCCGATCGACGTGCGATTCATTGAGCTGATGCCCTTTTCCGCAGAGGGGGAGGATCCCTTGCTTCGTATCACCGGGGAGGAGATCCTGCGGCGGTTCCCGTTCCTGGAGCCGGCGGAAAGCGGCGGCGGCACGGCGGAATACTACACGGCGGAGGGATTCGCGGGCCGCGTCGGGCTGATCAGCCCCGTTACCCGCAAATTCTGCGGCGACTGCAGCAGGATCCGCCTTTTGTCGGACGGCAGGGTGAAGCCCTGCCTCGGATACGATACGACCTATGACCTGAAGCCGTATCTCGGCGACGAAGAGCGGCTGCGGGAGGAGATCGGAAAGATCATACGCAAAAAGCCCGCGGGGCACAGCTTCGACACGCAAAGCGGCCCGCGCGGGCTGAACAGAACGGGAGGATAATGATGGCGCGCGTTGTTTCGATCAATATCAGCGAGAAAAAAGGAACGCCGAAAAAGACGATCCCCGAGGGGAAGCTCATTGAGAATTTCGGCTTTGAGGGCGACGCCCACGCGGGCAAATGGCGCCGGCAGGTCAGCCTGCTGGGCGTTGAGAGCATCGAAAAAGCGAAGCTCGGCCCAAAAAACGGCCTGTGCCACGGCGTCTTCGCGGAGAACATCACCACCGAGGGGATCGAGCTTTATACGCTCCCGGTGGGCACGAAGCTGAAGATCGGCGAATGTCTTCTGGAGATCAGCCAGATCGGCAAGGAATGCCACGAGGGCTGCGCCGTCAGCAAGCTGGTCGGCCGGTGCGTGATGCCCCGCGAAGGCGTGTTCGCGATCGTATTGAAGGGCGGGACCGTCCGCGCAGGCGATGAGATTGAGGTCGTTAAAACCTGATTTGTCGGGATGTAAGGCAGTAGGCAATAGGCATTAGGTAACAAGCGCACTGCGTAAAATTGACAAGTCTATTGCCTAATGCCCAATGCCTAATGCCTGTAAATTCTGATTTATCGGGGTATTTCCCGCGGCGTTGGGCGACAATTTGTAGGGGCGGGCATGATGTCAAGAGTAAGATGGTATACAATGTAGAAAGGACATAGTATACAACTTTCACAACCTTG
>JAFRPB010000045.1 GCA_017429345.1 Clostridia bacterium
GCAACACCGCACAAATACGAATGCGCGTCTTGCTTGATCTTTGTTCCGTCATATTGCACATCTTCTCCTTGCCAACCGTCAGGTTGCCTGCGGAGAATCTGTACAATCTGACGAAAAAATCTACTGCGCAATCCGCACGCACGAATTGTGCGGTGTTGCCTTAGGTAACTTGCCAAGGCGCACAGCGTATATTTGACAGGTCTATTGCCTAATGCCCAATGCCTAATGCCTTGAGCGCAGCGCGGCAATTCAGGATTTCTTCAGCACCGCCGCGGCGTTTTTCTCATAAAATACAGTTTCAAAGCCCTCCTGAATCAGCTCCGAGACGCGGATCTCGTTCAGCTCCGCTTCTTCGCCGGCCAGGTCGAGGATCGTGTAATCGGTATAATACACGTCGTTGCATTCGCTCAGCAGATCGCCCTGCTCGTTGACCTCCGCAGGATAATAAATATAAATGTCGTCGCAGCCTGTCAGAAACGCGATAAAATTCGGCGACGCGGTGACGCTCGCGTCCGCGGGGATCAGGCTGATCGCCTGTTCCCGGGCGGCATATATTTCGGGGGCTTCGATCCTGTCGCGCAGATAATGGGCGCGGGGCAGAATCTGCCCTGCAAAGGTCAGAAGACACGCCAGCGCGCAGAAAGCGGCGGCGAACTGTTTTTTTCTGCGGCTCAGCCCCTCAAGGGCGCCGATGAATACATAGGTCAGCAGCGCGGAAGTGCCGAACATGTGATGATACGAGGTCGACGCGTTGTAATCGGAGCCCAGCAGGTTCAGGATCAGAAGCGGCGCGAGCAGCACAAGATCTCCGCGCCGTTTGGTTATAAACGGCAGGCCGCCGAGGCTCAGAATCGTCAGGATCGCGAAGGGCAGCTTTTTTTCGTTCAGCAGACTGTTCAGCAGGTATCCCGGATCCTTGAGAAGAAAGGCAAAGAAACTGCCGTTGCCGTAAAAGCCGTTGTTCGGCAGAAAAAGATGATCCGCCACGATGAAGCACCAGATCAGCATGCCGACCCCCGCGATCACGCCGAGGATCCCGCCCGCGCGGTCTTTTTTGACAAAAAACAGATATACGCCCATTGTCAGCGCGATCACCGCGCCGTCCGCGCCGACAGACGCGGTGAGCAGCGCGAACAGCGCAAAGGGAATAAATCGGCCTTTTTCGGCGAAATACAGCGCCCAGAATATAAGCGGCACGAGAAAGCACTGCTCGTGAAAATCGTAGAACGCGCCGTTCCAGACGCCGGGATAAAAAAAGTATACGATCAGCGCCGTCGCCGTTACGCCGCGGCTCGCGCCGCGCAGCCGCAGGATCAGCAGCAGAGGAACCGCGCCGGACGCAAGCGCGGCTGCCTGCAGGATCAGGAACGGATACATATTGTGAAACAGCATCCACAGAAGCGTCAGCGGATACAGCAGCAGCGAAGGCGCGCTGTCGAACCGGTAGGCCTCGGACGTCGCGGTACGGATCATCGTTTTTCCCGTTTTCGCGAGGTGGTCGAAGACCTGCGCGTAAATTCCCATATCATAATTGTCGGCGATCATATTCGCGTAACGCAGCGAGGTCTCCAGCGCGATAAATACAAACGCCGCGCAGATGATCACAGCGGCGATCGGCCGCAGCGGCAGTCGGAGGCGCAGCGGAGGCTCCGTCGTTCTGCCGAAGCAATAATAGCAGGCGACGGCGCATAGAATATAGAGAAAAGCGCAGAACAGCGGATCAAAGGCGAAATAACAGAGCAGGGAAAAATAAACGCAGACGGAAAAGAACAGCAGATAACGGAAAACGCGCACCTTTTTTATGAAGCGGCGCAGAAGCGTCAGCGCAAGGAACAGACCGCCGATCACAGCCGCCGCGGGCAGAACGCCGACGTATTTTGAAAAATCCAGCGCCGAAAACCATACGTTATCCGTCGCGCGGATCCGGAGGAGCAGCGCCGACGAGCTGAGCGCATAAGCGATCAGCAGATCGACGATGATCGTCTCCGACGAGATCCGTTTCAATTTCTCTTTAATGCTCATTCCGTGTTCCTTTTTCGTGAGATGTGAGATGTGAAATGTGAGATGAGCAACGAGAGGCGGAGTACTGCGTCGGGATGTTCGTTTTGCGTTTTGGGAGGGACGAGCCGAATGCCGTGCGCCGAGATAAATCAATCATCAATCTTCGGTTTTCGAGGTGTGCAGCATTACGGAAGAATGTCTTACTTTTATATCTCACGTCAAAACAGCATATATACATAAAACAGAGCCCGGGAGTTGCCGCCCGGGCTTCGTTTTTAACATTTCACTTTTCACTTTTCACCGTTCACTCCGCGATTTCGTCGATCGTATACCGCGGGCGGCGCTGCACCTGAAGATACGTTTTCCGCAGGTACTCGCCGACGAGGCGGAACGCGGCGCACAGGGCGGCGGCGATCAGCCAGACCAGCGACAGGACCGAAAGAGACACGTTGATCTCTCCGTTTTTTATGCTGACCGCGATCAGCGCGGCGACGCTTGCGAGCGTCAGGATCGCGCAGACGACCGCCGCCAGCGTCAGCGCCGTCAGCGGCGCGGTCGAATGGGCGAACAGCGCGTCGACGCCGAGACGCAGGCGTTTCGAGAAGTTATATCCCGATTCGCCTGCCGCGCGCGCATGGCGCTCATAAGGAACCGTTGCGGTCTTCAGGCCCAGATTGCAGACCAGCGCGGGCAGGAAAAAGTCCGTGCGGTCATACTCCCGGATCCGTGCGATCGCTTTCCTGCTCACAAGGCGATAGTTGGAATGCTCGGTGATAAGACCAGTTTTGAAAGAACGCATCGTCTTATAAAACAGGGCGGAGGAAAGGCGTTCCGAGAGGGAGTCGTCGTCCCGTCTGCTGCGTACGCCGAGCGCAAGATCGAAGCCCTCATAAAACCTGTCGAGCATCCGGTCGACGGCGTTGATATCGTCCTGCAGGTCGCTGTCGGCGGTCACGGCGCAGTCGCAGCGTTCCTCCGCGAAGAACATACCCGCCAGAAGCGCGTTCTGCTCGCCGCAGTTGTGCGCCAGATTCAACGCAGAAAAACAACCGTCCGTCTCGTGCAGACCGCGGATCACATCCCATGTGCCGTCTGCGGAGCCGTCGTTGACGAACAGGATTCTGCTGTCGGCTGAAATTTTACCCGCGTCGACAAGACTGCGCAGCTTCTCCCGGAATACCGGCGCCGTGACGGGAAGGACCTCCGCGTCGTTATAGCAGGGTACGATGATGTATAAAACCGCGCTCATAGTCAGCCTCCGAACGGAACAGAAAACAGTATTTTACAGAATTTTACCATAAACGGACGGGGAAAGCAATACGTAAATTCTGATTTGTCGAGGCGTCAGGCACACGGATGTAGGGGCGGGCATGACCGCCCGCTTGCGTTTTGAGTCCCGTCCTTTTTGGACGGGCGAAAAATGCAAAACGGTTAAATCTATTGAAAAATATACAATTTCTCC
>JAFRPB010000046.1 GCA_017429345.1 Clostridia bacterium
GCGTCCTCGGCGTTCAGCGATGAAAGCCTTGACGACAGCATCCTGCACGGGTATTTCAAAACCGCCGACGGCGGCGCCGAGGGCGAGTGCGTGGGCTTCGCGTCGATCGTCGATCTGTTCGGCGATAAAGTCGCCACGATCAACGGCGTCGACGTTTCGTATTATAACGTGTATAACTTTACCGCGATCACGGGCGTGAAGGACGAATTCGTCAATTACGAGCAGACGCTCTTCCGGTCATTCGCCTCGCTGAAACTCAAGCAGGAATTCGTTGCGAAGATGCTGAACAACAGCGAAAAATCCTTCGAGCAGATGCAGCAGATGAACGCGTCGCTTTCGGCGTCCTATGACAATTACAATTCCGCCTGGCTTGCCAGATCGCAGTCCGGGGATATCGCCCGTCAGAAGCAAAGCGACGCGACCCTCGGCTACGAGAGGGTATACGATACCGAGACCGGAGAGATCTACAAGGCCTATAACGGCTTTACGGATGAATATGACGGTCAGCGGTACCTGCCGATCACAGACGATATGTACTCTCTGGGCTGGAACGGGTATATTGAGAAAAAATAACCGCAATATGTGCAGACGCCATATGAAATGATTTTTGACGGCGGACGGTTTATCCGGAACGATTCTCCGCCCAGATGCAGCAAGAAAACCGCCTCCGCAGTTTCAATCTGCGGGGGCGGCCGTATGCTTCAGAAACGGCGGCGTCGTGTTCCGCCGGTGAAGTTTTATCCCCCGGCGGACAGAAAGTATTTCATCATGCTGACCTGCTGCAACGAGGACGACGAGGAGGAGACCGACGAGGCTGCCGGTGAAGCCGAAGAGCAGAACGGGGAAGAGAAATTCAACCAATACCAGGTCGTCTTCGATATCTGCAAAAAGTATTTACAATAAAGACGCGAAATCAAAACCTGCGAGGATATAAGGCGTGAAGGTGATCGATTATTTTGAAAGCGGCCGGCAGCCGCCGGCTTTGCGGGCGTGAACTTCTGGAATATCGCGTTTCTCGAAATGCTGTGGGTGGATGAGCCTTACCGCGATCAGGGCGTCGGCTCCTGTCTCCTTTCGGAGCTCGAGCGGGAAGTGAAGGAAAACGGCGCTTGCATTGTGATGGTCGA
Source organism: Clostridia bacterium (assembly GCA_017429345.1). Lineage (GTDB taxonomy): Bacteria > Bacillota > Clostridia > Oscillospirales > Acutalibacteraceae > RGIG2774. The sequence goes on from JAFRPB010000046.1 coordinate 1,128, forward strand.
CGCCCGCGACTGGAATGTCGGCTTCTTTAAAAAACGAGGCTATACGGTGTACTGCACGCTTGAAGATTATCCGGTCGGACATCGCAAATATAAGCTGCAGAAGCGGCTTTGAGAAAACAGGATGAGCCGTGTTTACGGATGAAAGAGAAGACATGCGCATGAATCCCGAATGGAAAAGCTTCGGCAAAATATTTGTTACGGGGTGCCTCTGGGGCACGATCGGTCTGGTGCTTCTTTCAATTCTGATGTTCAGCGGAAAAACAGAAAAACAATAAACAAAACGGCAGATTTGCCGGAATCAGAGGAGGATATTTATGATTTTTGCACCTGTCGAAGAAGTACGCGTCTATCGAAACAGCGCCGTCGTGCGCTGAAAAGCCTCAGTGCGTCTTTGCGCGGGGGACAACGTCGTTCTGATCTGCGGCCTGAGCGATTCTGCCGATCCCGATTCGCTCCGTCTGTTCTTTCCTTCCGGCGTCGTCGGAAAGGATATGCGCATCCTGTCGTATCAGGAGGCGCAGCCCCGGCTTCCCTCGGCGGATGCCGCGGAAGAGCTCGCCGAGACGCAGAACCGCATCCAGACGCTGAAAACGGTGGAAGACCTGTGGATCGCCAACGGCAAAACCGAGGGCGACTGCGTCGGCTTCGCGTCCATCGTGGATCTGTTCGGCGAGCAATTGAGCCCGCTTTACGGCGCGGATATGTCGTATTACAACGTCTACAATTTCACCGTGCTGACGAGCGCCAGAGGGCAGTTCGCGGCATATGCCGAAACGCTCTGCAAGTCGCTCGCCTCGCTGGAGCTCAACGACGATTTCGTGAAACAGATGCTGAAAAACGGCGACGCGTTCTTCACCGACGGGCAGAAAGTGAACGACTCGATCACGGACGTTTATTACAGAATCAACGCCGCGTGGGACGCGAGAGCCCGGGGCTCCGATCTCGCGGGGTAAGCTTAAAATCTGATCTGGTACGATATTTGCATAGTCTCATAGCTGACAACGATCAGCATAGAGACTATGCTTGTTTTTTTGAAGAAGGTATTTTATGATCTGCGTCTGAATCGACGAATCAAAAGGCAAAAAGCACGGTTTGTATCATTCCCCAGCAACCTCCCTGTTGACCGAGAAAGGTGTTTTTATCTGCCCGTTCAACGCATTGCAGAGATTATAAACTTCCGATCACAGGAGCTGCGGAAAGCCAAGCTCGATAATTTCGATTCGACCGGTCTCTCGCCGATTCATAAACTGACGGCATATCCGCTCGGTTTCTTCATCATCATACCGCTCACACATTGTGCCGCATTTCGGGCATGAATATTTTACCGTCTATCTTGCCTTTTCTTCTTATGTTTATTCGTAAAAATCCATCCTTTCTATAGTCCAGGGTTCTGCTGATCCGATTGACTGTACAAATGTTTCTTTGTGATTCATAAATCCAGTCAATTTTATCACCGAATCTGCTTTATTACTCTCTTTTTCTCTACTTCTCATTCATGGGATTAAGAAAAGAACCATGTATCTGCAGCCCCGGCAGACAGGGAACAGGGAACCAACTTTTCATTGACTTTTCCCCTGAAAAATGAGATAATGGAACCGACAGAAACAGAATTTATGTCCCGACGAAGCAAAGAGCCAAAATGAAAAACATCTATCTCGTCCAGCCTTCAAATCTTACGTACCGATCCGTTTATCTGCCGTATTCCGTCGGCACGCTCGCCGCCTACGCGTGGCAGTTCCCCGAGATCGCGGCGCAATACAGATTGAAAGAATTCCTCTTTTTAAAAGAGGATATTGTTTCTGTCGCCGATTCCATGGATGAACCGTATCTTGTCGGTTTTTCTTCTTACGTCTGGAATATCGAGTATAATCTGTCGCTGGCGAACAGGATCAAAAATAAATGGCCCGGCTGCCTGATCATGTTCGGCGGACCGCAGATCCCCGACGATGCCTCCTACCTTGCGCAGTTCGCTCAGATCGACATTCTCATGTTCGGCGAAGGAGAAAAAACGTTTTACACTTTGCTGAAAGCGCTTATCGACGGGACGCCGCTCTCCGACGTGGACAATATCGCATACAGAGAGAACGGCGTTCCCGCGCTGACGAAACGCAGCGCCGCCCCGGCGCTGGATGATTTTCCCTCCCCCTACACGCAGGGGTATTTCGACGCGATCCTGACCGATCCGCGTTACCGGGATCTGCAGTTTGACGCGGTGGTCGAAACCAACCGCGGCTGCCCTTTCAGCTGCGTCTACTGCACCTGGGGAAAAAACGACGCCGCGGTCAGAAAATTCCCGATGGAGCGGGTCCTCGCCGACCTGCAATGGATCGCGGAACATAAGATCGCGTTCATTTACTGCGCCGACGCGAATTTCGGCATCTTCCCCCGCGATAAAGAGATCGTCACAAGGATCATTCAGCTGAAAAAAGAATTTGCATATCCCGAGAAATTTGTTTCGAACGCGACGAAAAACAAGGAAAACGAAGTCTTTGAAATGTACCGGCGACTGGACGAGGCGGATCTGAACAAGGGCGTATCCATTGCCTGCCAGAGCATGTCGGCGGAAGTGCTCCGGAATATCAATCGCAAAAATATCAACCGCGCCGATCTGACCCGACAGCTGCAGAGATACAGAAACGCGGGGATCGCGACCTATATCGAACTGATCCTCGCGCTGCCCGGAGAGACGCTCGAAAGCTTTTGCTCGGGCCTGTTCGACGTCATCGAAGCGGGCGCTCACTGCGCGATCAACGTCTATGAATGCGAGCTGCTGCCGAATTCGCTGCTGGCGACGAAGGAATACATCGAAAAATTCGGTCTGAAAACGGTAAAAACGCCGCTGATCCAGGCGCGATCCAAGTCGATCCCCGCGTCGTCGGAATTCAATATCGGCTCCGAGATCGTCGTGGAGACCTCCGCCATGAGCAGATCGGACTACTGCACGGCATACCGCATCACCGTTATGACGCAGGCGTTCCACTGCATGGGACTGACGAGATATCTTGCCCTCTGGCTGCGCAGGACCGGGACCTGCTCTTACCGCGCGTTTTATACCGAGCTTTTCCGCAGGATCAGCGACTCGGACGGACATATCGGCGCCTCGCTGCGCAGCGCGACCCGGTCGCTGGAGGATTACACCCGCGGCAACGGCTTCCTCGGGTTCAGAGACGAACGGTTTTCCGATTTCTTCTGGCCTCTCGACGAGGGATTTTTTCTTCTCTGCATGACGGATCTCGAACGCTTCTACGGCGAGATCAGGGATCTCGTCTGCGGATTTTTTCCCGATAAAGCGCTGCTTGACGATCTGCTCTCGTGGCAAAAAGCCTGCGTGACGAAACTGCGGCCTTCGCCGCATCCGTTCAGATTCCGTTACGACTGGGCTGCCTATTTTGCCGATCTTTACTCGCTCGACAGTACGCCGCCGGCAAAAAGGAAAACCGAACTGCTGTTCCGACAGCAAACGTACGATTCCATGGAGGATTACGCAACGCGCGTCGTCTGGCGCGGCAGACGCAGGGAAGAAACGCTGATCCGCACGACAGAACCCGTCGGCGCAGCGACCGACGGAAGCGAACCGCCGGTTTTGCCGGAATAATGCAAAGAAACGCCCGGTTTTCTTGACACTGCGGCGAATGCTTGTTATAATAAATACTTATGAAAAAGAAACTGTATCTTGTGCAAATAGCGATCTCCCTCTCCTCACCGTGCTTCCTGCCTTACGCGATGGGGTGTATCGCCGCGTATCTGCGCGCCGATCGGGAGATCGGGGAACTGTATGATATTCCGAACATCGTCGCGATGCGCGAGCCCGTGGAAAAGGTGCTCTCGCGGATCGAAGATCCCGATATCGTCGCGGTCTCCAACGTGCTGTGGAACACCGAATACAACAAGGTGCTGATCCGGGAACTGAAAAAACGGTACCCGCGGTCGATGATCCTGGTCGGCGGGCACGGCATCCCCCACAACGCGGACTATCTCGCCGATCATCCCGACGTGGATATCGTCACCTATTACGAGGGCGAAAAGACGATGGCGCGGCTGCTCAAGGCCCTCGCCCGGGGCGAAGCGCTCGACGAAATTCCGAACCTCGCGTTCCGCCGGGACGGGAAGACCGTGCGCACGCCCGAGGCGATCCAGCAGGAGCTCGACGATCTGCCCTCGCCGTATCTGACCGGCGAATTCGACCATCTGATGGCGGAATTTCCCGATACGGAATTTCACGCGATCATCGAGACGAACCGCGGCTGCCCCTACCGCTGCGCGTTCTGCGAATGGTGCTTCACGAAGAACGTGCGCGCCTTCCCGATGGAGAAGGTCAAAAAAGAGATCGAGTGGGTCAGCGCGCACCATCTGAAATACGCCTACTGCGCGGACTCGAATTTCGGCATCCTCGAACGGGACGTGGAGATCGCGAAATACGTGGTCGAAATGCGCGACAAATACGGCGCGCCGGATATTTTCAAGCCCTGCTACGCGAAGATCAGCGAGGAACGCGTGTTCGAGGCGGGGTATATCCTCAACAAGAACAAGGTCGACAAGGGCGTGACGCTGACCTATCAGTCCTCCGACCCGACGACGCTGAAAAATATCGGCAGAAAGAACCTGACCTTCGAGGAATTCAAAAGCCTCAACGACCGGTTCACCGCCGCGGGCATCCCGACCTATACCGAATTCATTCTCGGGCTGCCCGGCGAGACCTACGAGACCTTCTGCCGCGGCGTCAGCGACCTGCTCGAATACGGGCAGAACAACTCGATGATGGTCTACGAGTGCCAGGTCTACCCGAACGCCCTCGTCGCCGACCCGGATTACAAGAAAAAACACGGCATCATCACCGCAAAGGTGCCGCTGTTCAGCATGCACTATAACCCCGACAACAGCGGCGTGCAGGAGTATTTTGAGATCATCATCGGCACGAACACCATGCCCGTGGAGGACTGGGTGCGCTCGTTCATCTTCTCGGTCATTCTGCAGGCGTTTCACCATATGGGGCTGCTGCGCTTTTTCGCGATCTACCTGAACCGGGAAAAGAACGTCTCTTATTATGATTTCTATCATTCGCTTCTGAAATTCATCTATGAGGAAAGCACGGGCTTCATGCACGATCTGTTCGAGGATTTCTCCGCCCGCAAGCGGGATACCGAAAAAGCGGAGTGGACGTTCACGAAAGAATTATACGGCCCCACGGGCTGGTATTTCGAGGAGGGCGCGTTCCTCGAGCTCGCCCGCAGCGGCGAGGTCTTCTGGAACGAGATCCTGCCGTTTTTAAAGAAATTCGATATTGAAGAGCCGCTGTTCTCGCAGCTGTTCGAGTTCCAGAAAAAGCTCGTGCGCCTGCCGGACGAAAACGGGGCGGACATCGTATCCGACTGGAATTTCTACCCCTATTTTGAAGACAACAGCGGCAAAACCCCGCTGCGCAGAGTGCGCTCTCACCTGCGCGCGGTCTCCGATACCGTGACGCACACCTGGGCGGAGTACGCGAAAGAGATCATCTGGTTCGGCAAGCGCCACAGTATGACGCTTTATGTCAACGGGAAAGAGACCCCCGAATATACGGAAGAAGAGTTCTGACGTCAGAGACCGATTATGGAATTTACATCATTATCCGTCGTGATCACCGCGTCCGACGAAGAGAAAAGCTTAAAGGAAACCGTTGAAACGCTGCTTGCCGTCGGCGAAGACGTCGGCGAGATCATCGTTGTGCTCCCCGACTGGGCTTCGGACGGCTGCGCCGCGGCGACCGACGCGCTCTGCGCGCAGTACCCGGACAGAGTCAAAAAGCTCATCCAGACGCAAAAAGGGATCGGCGGGGCGATCCTCGACGGGATCGAAATCGCCTCCGGCTCGCATATCATGTACGCGGTCGCGGATCTTGCGATCGGACTTGAGGTCGTGCCGCCGCTGATCGCGCTCGAAAAACGGTATCCCGACGATATCGCGAAGACGTCCCGTTTTATGAAGGGCGGCGGCTTCGTCGACTATTCCGCGGTGCGTCTTTTGTTCAATCGCGTCGCGCAGATCTTCCTGCGGGTTTTGTATCAGTCCCCTGTCAGAGACCTGACAAACCCGATGCAGATCGTGCCTGCGGCGTTCTATAGATCGATCGAATGGCACGAGCGGACCTACCCGATGCTCGAGGAGCTTGTGCTCGTCCCGGCGCGGCTGCGGATGCGCTTTTACGAGATCCCCTGCACCTGCTACGGCAGGCAGGAGGGGCGGTCGAAGAATTCCTTCATTCAGACCGCGCTGTATCTGAATACCGCGCTGCGCACGCGCTTCGTGCCGAAAAAGAAACTGTTCAAACCGAACGATCCGCGGTAATCGCCGCGGTCCGAACGGAGGTGACCTCTGTGAAAATCATGTTTATCAACCCGAGCCTGCCGGTGTATCTGCGCGTTCCGTCGCTGCCGCTGGGCCTTGTTTCGATCGCGAGCTATCTTGAGCATTACGGGCACGAGGTCACGATCGTCGAACGGTCCGTTCAGAACGTGGATATGCGGGAGGAGATCGAGAAATTCGAGCCCGACGTGGTCGGGATCTCCGCGATCTCCTATATCGCAAGCCTTGACGGCATCAGGATCACGGCGCTGATCCACGAGATGCGGCCGGGTGTGCCCGTCGTATGGGGCGGCCCCGCGCCCAGCTCTCTGCCGGAGCTCTATCTGCGGGACGGGAAAATGGATTTTCTCACCCTCGGCGAGGGCGAGGTCACCTGGAAGGAATTCATCGACGCGTGGGCGGGCGACCGCGACTTTTCGAAGATCGAAGGGCTCGCCTATCTCGACGGAGACGACTATATCTGCAACCCGATCCGGCCCGTGGCGGACCTGTCGCAGTTCCCGGAGCTCGACTGGTCGCTGATCGAGCCGCAGAAATATTTTTCCTCGTTTTTCCACTGCACGAAAATGGTCTATCTGCACGCCTCGAAGGGCTGCCCCGCCTCGTGTACGTTCTGCTCGAACAAGCAGTTTCATCAGGGGCGCAACCGCTGCCGCGACCCGAAGCACGTGATGCACGACATCGAGTATCTCGTTGGCAAATGCGGCGCGAATGGCATCTATTTTTCCGACGAGCTGTTTCTGCCGCGGCGCGAAGTCCGCAACGAGCTTCTGCAGATGATCATCGACAGCGGCCTCGATTTCGTCTGGGGCTGCCAGATGCGCCTGGGCGTGCTCAAAGAGGAAGATATCGACTTTATGTATAAGGCCGGCTGCCGCTGGATCCTCTTCGGCATCGAGACGGGCAGTCAGGATATGATCAAAAAGATCAAGAAAAGCACCGACCTGCGCCTTGCGAAACCGACGATCGACTACTGCGAGAAGATCGGTCTGACCGTGCAGGCGACGTTCATCATCGGCTTCCCCGACGAGACGGCGGACGAGATCCGGCAAACGGTGGAGCTCGCGAAGGAGCTTTCCGCGAGCCTGCCCGTGCTGAATATCTTAACGCCCCTGCCGAATTCCGAGATCTATTTCCACGAGGTCGAGACCAATCCCGATTTCCATGAGCCGAGATCGATCGCGGAGATCGCCAAGCAGGAGCAGGTGATGACCGACACTGCGAAGGTCAACCTTTCCGCCGTGCCGAAAAAGGACCTCTACGTGGTCCACTATTATTTCCAGTGGAAGGATTTTATCGGCAAGGATTCGGTCAACAACGACTCCTTCGGCATCGTGAAAAAGCTTGCGAGCGACACCTTCAACCGCATCTTCAAGCACGGGCTCAAGGGGTTCGTGTTCGGCACCTACCGCTCGGTCAAGCAGTTCTCCACGGTATTTTTCTACTCGCACTTCTTCCCGGTCACGAAGAAAAAATACGGACTGAAATAAAAAAAACGGAATCGGCGAAGCGAGTTTGCGCTCCGCCGGTTTATTTAGAGCTGAATTGTCGGGTTATGCCCTGCAATTCAGCTCTCTTCCAATTCTTCGAGATAAAAGTTATGCTTGTCTTTTCTGCCGTACCAGACGACGACGCGGGCGTAATCCGCCCAGGAATCGAATTCCTCCGCCTGCACGATCCGATACCGGCAGGGGCTCCGCCGCAGCTCGGCGGGCTCGCCGCAGATCAGATCCGTAAAATACGTTTTGAAATCATATTCACACGCAAACGCCCTCGTTTTCAGCCGCGGCAGCTTCATCACTTCCCGTTGATAACGAAACAGCTCCTCAAACACCGCCGCGTCTTCAACATAAGACGACAGGAAATCCCGCAGCTCGTCATAAAACCGATCGAGCTCATACGCCGCCAGCAGAAAAGCGTATTCCTCCGGCGGCCAGCCGACGGGGCCGAACCGGTCGTCGAGGCACACGAGGCCCTCCTCGGCACGCGTCACGGCGTTGAAGCGTTTCTTCAGCGTGTCGAAGATCTTTCCGACGACCGTCTGCGGGTGAGAAAATGCAAAATCGATCAGCCCGCGGTAAAAATCGGAGTATTTCATGCCCTGCTTATCGTGCAAATACAGCGCGAAGAACAGCAGCAGCCCCTCGTGATGGAACGTCTGCACCGCCATTGAGTAGATATTCATCCGCACCCAGTCCTCGGGAGGCATTGAATTCGCGGCAATGATAATGTGCGAATACTCCGGGATCTCGTTTTCCTCCACCGTGCGGTGGGGGTGGTTCAGCGGCACGCGCACCGTGCGCAGGCCGTGCTTTTTCATATACTCGACGCTGCCCATATCCGCCAGCGGCAGCCATTCGCAGTTGTGGATATAGATCGCGTTGTGCTGCCCCGCGTCCAGCAGCACGTCGATGCCGTCGACCAGCGTCTGCACCGTCTCCCCCGGCAGGCCGAGGATCAGCTCGGAATAGGTGGCGATGCCCGCCTCGTTGTATTTTTTCAGAAGATCCGTGAACAGCGAAACGGAGATATTCTTGCGGTGGATATTCTCGAGCACCGTCGGATCCATCGACTGGAACGAGAGGGTCGTGCCCTTGTTCATGCCGCAGTCGTTGAGCTTTTTGGTGATGCTGAACACCCGATCGTTGCTGTTTTTCGCGTAGGACGTCTGGAAATTCTTCAGCACGCCGTTCTCGTTGTGTAGACGCACCATCTCATCGACGAACCGCTCGTCCCGCGCGAACATCCCGAAATTCGCGTCCGCTACGGAGACGTGACTGATGCCGTGCTCCGAGACCCAGCGCAGCTCCGCCAGCGCGCGCTCCTCGGAAAAAGCGCGCACCTTGCAGTTGACCACGCCGTAATCGCAGTAGGCGCAGGCGTAGGGGCAGCCGCGCACGGTCTCGATCACCGCGTTGAACGACAGGTCGGGATAATGCTCGAAAATGCTGTCGTATACGCCCGTAAGATACGGGCTCGGCAGATCGAGGCTCGGCGGGAAACGCTTTTCGGTGGCGGTGATCCCGCCGTTTTCACGGAAGGCGATATTCGGAACGCTGCGCAGCGGCGTTCTCTCGTGCAGGGCGCGCAGCAGCAGCGGGAAGCTTTCCTCCCCCTCGCTGAACGCCGCGATATCGAGATACGGCACCTCGTTCAGGATCGCGCCGTCCGCTGTGATCTGATGCCCGCCGAAGAGAATGATACAGTCGGGATATTTCTCCTTGATGCGCCGGGCCAGCAGCTTGTTGTATTCATAATTCCAGATGTAATTGGAAAAACCGACCAGATACGGATCTTCGATCCGGGAGAGCACGAGCGCGGGGTCCTCGCGGATAAAGATCGGCTCTTTGAAGTCGTAAACCGCGTCCAGCGCCGGGTCCGCTTTCGCGCAGGCGATCAGCGAGCCGACCGCCAGCGGCAGAAAAATGCTTTTGCCGTGCAGGTAATCGACCTGAACCATATAGATATTCTTTTTTATGTCGATCCCTCCCGGTGTGGTGTTTGGTAAATTCTGATTTATCGCAGAGCGATAAATCAGAATTTCGGATATCGGGAATCGGATTTCGCGAATCGTGCTTGTAAATTATATTATATTCTTCTCTATGTACTCGCAGCGTTAATTATATGATTAGAGCCGCGGTTTCGGCACGATATCCGATCCCCGATCCCCGATATCCGCGAAAAACACAGCCCGATAAATCAGAATTTGAACGGCATCTCCCCGGGGTAAGGAACGTCCGCGGGGCGGTTATACGCGATATTCTCCACGCCGAAATACTTGAAGACCTCGGCGAAAATTTTGCCGTAATGCCCGAACGCCACCGCGCCGTGGTGCGGGAACCGCTGCCCGATGAGCACGTTGCGGTAGAATCTGCCCATCTCGGGGATCGCGAACACGCCGATGCCGCCGAAGGAGCGGGTCTTTACGTTCAGCACCTCGCCCTCGGCGATGTAGGAGCGCAGAACGCCCTCGCTGTCGCACTGCAGGCGGAAGAAGGTGATCTCGCCGGGGGCGATGTCGCCCTCGAGCGTGCCGCGGCTGATGTCCGGTTCGCTGCCGGCGGGCTCGAGCACGCGGTGCTGGATCAGCTGATACTTGATCGCGCGGTCGGCGCACATCGTGCAGGAGGGCGTGTTGCCGCAGTGGAAGCCCATGAACGTGTCGGTGAGCTTGTAATCCGTCGCCGGCGCGATATGCTTTTCATACATATCCTTCGGCACGGTGTTGTTGATGTCGAGGATCGTGACGGGGCCCAGGCCCGCGCACGCGCCGATATACTCGCTCAGCGCGCCGTAGATGTCGACCTCGCAGGCGACGGGGATGCCGCGCGTCGCAAGGCGGGAGTTGACGTAGCAGGGCTCGAAGCCGAACTGCCCGGGGAACGCGGGCCAGCACTTGTTCGCAAACGCGACGTATTCTCTGTCGCCCCTGTGCGCCTCCGCCCAGTCGAGCAGCGTCAGCTCATACTGCGCCATACGCTCGTTGAGGTCGGGATAATACTTGCCCGCGCCCATCTCCTTCGCCATATCCTCCACGACGGCGGGGATGCGCGGATCGCCCTTGTGGGCTTTATACGATACAAGCAGGTCGAGCTCGCTGTTTTCCTCGATTTCGACGCCGAGCTCGTAAAGCCCCTTGATCGGCGCATTGCAGGCGAAGAAATCCTGCGGACGCGGCCCGAAGGTGATGATCTTCAGATTTTTGAGGCCCAGGATCGCGCGCGCGACGGGGATGAAATCCTTCACCATCGGCGCAAGGTCCTCCGCGGTGCCGACCGGATAGTCGGGGATATAGGCGCGGATGCGGCGCATGCCGAGGTTATACGAGCAGTTGAGCATCCCACAGTACGCGTCGCCGCGGCCGTTGATCAGATCGCCGTCGCCCTCCGCGGCGGCCACGAACATGCAAGGGCCGTCAAACCGGTCGGCGATCAGCGTTTCCGGCGTTTCGGGACCGAAGTTGCCGAGAA
>JAFRPB010000047.1 GCA_017429345.1 Clostridia bacterium
AATGAAAAATGAAAAAATGAGGACGGGGGCAAGCCCCCGTACCCCGAAAAGATAGGATGAAGAAAAAATGGACAACGCGAAACTTGCGGCGCTTCTGTTCCCGAACGTGACGAAGACGCCCGACGACTATGAAAAAATGTACCCCCCGAGAGATCTTGCGGAGGGCGTGAAGGTCACGCGCTTCGCTCCCTCGCCCACGGGCTTTATGCACCTGGGGAACCTGTTCTCCGCGCTGATCGACAAGCTCGCCGCGGGGAAAGACGGCGTGTTTTATCTGCGCATCGAGGATACCGATAAAAAACGCGAGGTGGACGGCGCGATCGACGCCGCGCTCGCGGGCCTTGCCGCCTTCGGCGTGGTGCCGAACGAGGGCATGACCGGTCAGGAGAGCGAAAAGGGCGCCTACGGTCCCTATAAGCAGAGCAAGCGCGCCGATATCTACGCCTGCTACGCGAAAAAGCTCGTCGAAGAGGGCAGGGCGTACCCCTGCTTCTGCACCGAGGAGGAGCTCGCCGACATCCGCGCCCGGCAGGAGGCCGAGGGCGCGAACCCCGGCTATTACGGCAAGTGGGCAGTCTGGCGCGATAAGAACGAAGCCGAGATCGAGGCGGCGCTGGCCGCGGGCAAGCCTTACGTGCTGCGTCTTCGCTCCCTGGGTGACGAAAATAAAAAGATCTTCGTGGACGATCTTGTCAAGGGCAGGATCGAAATGCCCGAGAACACGCAGGATATCGTTCTGCTCAAGACCGACGGCATCCCGACCTATCACTTTGCCCACGCGGTGGACGACCACCTGATGCGCACAACGCACGTCGTGCGCGGCGACGAGTGGATCGCCTCTCTCCCGCTGCACGTGGAGCTGTTCCGGGCGCTGGGCTTCCGCAGCCCCAAATATGTGCACATCTCGCCGATCATGAAGCTCGAGGACGGCAACAAGCGCAAGCTCTCGAAGCGCAAGGACCCCGAGGCTGCGGTCTCTTATTATATTGAAAAGGGCTATCCCGCGGGCGGCGTCGTCGAATACCTGATGACCCTCGCGAATTCGAATTTCGAGGACTGGCGCCGTGCGAACAAAGACAAGCCCGCCGACGACTTCCCGTTCAACGTCAAAAAGATGAGCCCGAGCGGCGCGCTGTTCGACGAGGCGAAGTTTGAGGATATCTGCAAGAACATCATCTCCGTGATGAGCGCCGGCGAGGTCGCCGAAAAGACGGCGGCATGGGCGGAAAAATACGACCCCGAGCTGTACGCGCTGATCGAGGAAGATCCGCAGAAGTTTAAAAATATCCTCTTGATCGACCGCGACGTGCCCAAGCCGCGAAAGGATATCGCCGCCTGGAGCATGGTCAAGGGATATCTTTCCTATTTCTACGACAGCCTGTTCAGAATCGAGGACGCGATGCCGGACGGCCTTTCGGACGAGGATATCAATTCCGTGCTTGACGCGTATATTGCCGCTTACGACGAGAACGACGACAAGGATACGTGGTTCCAAAAGATCAAGGATCTTTGCGAGCCTCTCGGCTTTACGCCGAACGTAAAAGAGTATAAACAGAACTCCGACGCCTACAAGGGTCACGTCGGCGACGTTTCGGGCGTGATCCGCGTCGCGACCACCGGCAGACGCAACACCCCGGATCTGTATTACGTGCTGCAGTATCTCGGACGCGAGAGGGTGATCGCCCGCCTTCGCGAAGCGAAGCGGACGTAAGTCCCGAGACCCGAGTATCGAGTCCCGAGTCCCGAGTCCCGAGTCCCGAGTCCTGAGCCCCGAGTCCCGAGATACGAGAGTCGAGAGCCGAGAACCGAGATACGAGAACGTAGTCCCGAGTCCCGAGTCCCGAGGTCTCGCCTCCGGCTCGGTCGGCGCTTCTGCCTATGGCAGAGGTCGCCCCCGGCGACCCGCGCCCCGAGATACGAGAGTCGAGAGTCGAGAGCCGAGATGTGAGAGTCGAGATACGAGATTTAAGAACCAAGACTCGGCAAACAACCAACAACAAATATATTTACAATCAAATCGCGCAGCGATTTCCGACACTTCACTCTTCAATCTTCACCCTCCACACTGAAAACCAGCACCCAACACCCAACACCCAGCACCTTACACCTTACACCTTACACCTTACCCCCGGCATCCAACACCCGGCACCTAACAACCAGCAACTAACAACGAAGAAGGAACAACGCCATGGACGACAACGAAAAAGTAATGAGCCAGAATTTCATTCACGACTTCATCGACGAGGATCTCGCCGCGGGGGTCAACAACCGCGTGCAGACGCGCTTCCCGCCCGAGCCGAACGGCTATCTGCACATCGGCCACGCGAAGGCGATCTGCATCGACTTCGGCACCGCGGAAAAATACGGCGGCGTCTGCAATCTGCGCTTCGACGATACGAACCCCGTCAAGGAGGACACCGAGTACGTCGACGCGATCATGGAGGATATCAAATGGCTGGGCTTCAAGTGGGCGAACGTCTACTACGCCTCGGACTATTTTGACTTTCTTTATGACTGCGCTCTGAAGCTGATCCGCGAGGGCAAGGCGTACGTCGACGACCTGAGCGCCGACGAGATCCGCGAATACCGCGGCACGCTGACCGAGCCCGGCAGAAACAGCCCCTACCGCGACAGGAGCGTCGAAGAAAATCTTGACCTGTTCAAGCGCATGACCGACGGCGAGTTTCCGAACGGCGCGAAGGTCCTGCGCGCGAAGATCGACATGGCGTCTCCCAACCTCAACATGCGCGACCCGGTCATGTACCGCATCGCCCACGTCCCGCATCACAGGACCGGCGACAAGTGGTGCGTCTACCCGATGTACGATTTCGCGCATCCGCTCTCCGACGCCCGCGAAGACGTGACCTATTCGCTCTGCTCGCTTGAATTCGAAAATCACAGACCGCTTTATAACTGGTTCGTCGATCAGATCGGCTTCAAGGAGCCGCCGCGTCAGATCGAGTTCGCGCGCCTGAACGTGAACTACTGCGTCACGAGCAAGAGAAAATGCCTCGAGCTCGTCGACAAGGGCATCGTCAGCGGCTGGGACGATCCCCGCATGGTGACGCTCTGCGGCATGCGCCGCCGCGGCTATCCCGCGAAGGCGATCCGCGCGTTCATCGACAAGGTCGGCGTCTCCAAGGCGTACAGCGTGGTGGATTACGGCCTGCTCGAAGCCTGCGTGCGCGACGAGCTCGGCGACAGCGCCCCGCGCGCGATGGCAGTGCTCGAGCCGCTGAAGGTCGTGATCGACAATTACCCGGAGGGTAAGGTCGAGACCGTCGAAACGCCGATTCATCCCGACCACCCCGAAATGGGCACGTCGAGCGTGACATTCTCGCGTGAAATATATATTGAAAAGGGCGACTTCATGATCGACCCGCCGAAGAAGTATTTCCGTCTCTATCCCGGCAACGAGGTGCGGCTCAAGGGCGCTTACTATATCAAATGCGAGTCCTATGAGACCGACGAAAACGGCGAAGTGACAGCCGTGCACTGCACCTACGACCCCGAGAGCCGCGGCGGCGATTCTCCCGACGGCAGAAAGGTGCGCGGCACGCTGCACTGGGTATCTGCGGAGCACTGCATCAGCGCCGAGGTGCGCCTTTACGACCGGCTGTTCAGCGTCGAGAATCCCGGCGACAACATGCTTGAGAGCCTGAATCCCGATTCTCTCAAGGTCATTCCCGACTGCCGCATCGATGAGAGCTTTACCGGCGCGAGACCCGGCGACGTGTTCCAGTTCATGCGTCAGGGCTATTTCTGCGTGGATCGGGACAGCACGCCGGACAATATCGTATTCAACCGGACGGTTCCTCTGAACTCGTCCTGGAAATAAACGGATTACAGGAGGTAAACTTATGGACATCAACACCGCCAAACAACTTGTCATCGACGCAGGACTCAACCTCGTCAAATGCGGCCTGATCGCCCGCACCTGGGGCAACGTGAGCTGCCGTATCGATGAAAACAGCTTCGTCATTACCCCCAGCGGCATCGCCTACGAAAACCTGACGCCCGAAAAGATCGTGCTCGTGAATATTGCGGACTGCTCTTATACGGGCGACGTAAAGCCCTCGAGCGAGAAGAAGGTGCACGCCTCGGTCTACGCGATGCGTCCCGACGCGAATTTCGTCATTCATACGCACCAGACCTACGCCAGCGCCGTCGGCGCGGTGGGCTGCGATATCAACTACCTGACCGACGAGGGCGCCGAGATCATCGGTCCCGGCGTGACGGTCGCCGCGTACGGCCTGCCCGGCACGAAGAAGCTCAACAAGGGCGTGCGCGACGCGCTCGGGCGCTGCCCTTCCAAGGCGATCATCATGTCGCATCACGGCGCGCTCTGCTTCGGCGAGGATTACGACGAGGCGTTCCGCGTGGCGGCGCAGCTTGAGTTTGAAAGCGAGAATTTCATCAAGCGCCGTTTCGTGACGCTCACCGGCGCGATCGCCGATCAGTTCAACGATCTGATCGAGTATTTTGCGATGCACGCCGGCGGAGCGGAGAAAACAAGCCCCGCGTTCGAGCATTTCGATTCCACCCGCGAGGGTACGACCGCCGTACTCGTTTCGAAAGAGGACGGCAGAGTGATCCGCGTGAACCTCAAATCCCGCGAGGTCCGCACCGAGACCACCCGCGCCGGCGCGGATTATACCTTCAGCGTCGATCTGCACAAGGCGGTCTATAACAGAAGAAAAGACGTGCAGTGCATCCTGCACAGCGAGGACGAGGATATCGTCACCATGTCGAAGGCCAAAAAGCTCATCAAGCCCTATCTTGACGATTTCGCGCAGCTTGTGGGTATCTCGATGCGCACGGTCGACTTCAACACCGGCAATGTCGTCGTTTCCGCAAAGCAGGTCGCGGCGGCACTCGGCAAGCGCGGCGCGGTGATGCTCAAGGATAACGGCGCGCTCTGCGTCGCGGCGGATCTGTACGACGCCGAGGCGGTGGAGATGGTCGTGAAAAAGAACATCAAGGCCGTCGCCGCGACAAAGTCGTTCACCCACACCAAGCCCATCAACGTGTTCGAAAGCGCGCTGATGCACACGGTGTATAAACTCAAATACTCCAAGAACAGGGATAAGTAATGGCTGAGGGAAAACTGATCGTGATCGAGGGCCTGGACGGCTGCGGCAAATCGACGCAGGCGCGTCTTCTGGGCGCGCATCTGCTCGCCCTCGGCAGAGACTGCTCGGTGCAGTGCGAGCCGACGGCGGGGGAGATCGGCAAGCTGATCCGCCGCGTGCTTTCCGGCGAGGTCCCCGCCTCGCCGCAGGTGCAGGCCGCGCTGTTCGTCGCCGACCGCATCGCGCACAACGATGAAATTTCCGCCCTGCTCGCCGCGGGCAAAGACGTGATCAGCGACCGCTACTATTATTCCTCGCTCGCCTACCAGGGCTCCTACGCGGATCGGGACTGGGTGCACGCGATCAACACCGCCTGCCCGTATATCCGCAGACCTGACCTGTGTATTTTTCTCGAAGCGCCGGTGGAGGTCTGTCTTGAACGCATCGCGGCGGGCAGAAACGCTTCCGAGCGAGAGATCTTCGAAAACGCCGAAAGCCTCGAACGCATCCGCTCGCGCTTCTATGAGGTGTTCGCCTCGCTCCCCGGCGACAATATCGTGCGCGTCGACGCCTCCGGCAGCCCCGAAGAGATCCGCGCGCGGATCAACGCCGAAGCGGACAGAATATTAGGATAAAAATATTATATATATTATATTAATGAGGTGACACGAAATGCCCTATATCAAACTGAACACCACCGCCGAGGTGGACGAAGCGAAAGCCGAAGCGCTCAAAGCGCGGTTCGGCAAGGCGATCGAGTGCTTTCCCGGCAAGACGGAGCAGTGGCTGATGGTCGGGATCGAGGATAAACAGCGCATGTGGTTCCGCGGCGATAATTCCGCGGACGCCGCCGTTGTCGACGTCGCCTTGCTCGGCAGCGTCTCTGCTGACGCCAGCGGGCGGATGACCGCCGAGATCTGCCGCATCCTCGAAGAGGAACTGGGGATCTCTCCCGACCGGGTCTATGTGAAGTATTCCGGCTTCGCGAACTGGGGCTGGAACGGCGGGAATTTCTGATATTCGTGAGAACGTGAAATCGTGAAGTCGTGAGAACGGAGCGAACGGCATACTGTCGACCGTCGATCGTCGACCGGGAATCCTGACTTCGCAAAGAATGAATGGAGGCAAATGCTGATGAAAAAAACAGGCAAAAAGGTGCTGGCGCTGCTGTTTGCGCTGCTGCTGATCGTGGGGTCGGTCCCCTTTTACGCATCGGCGGACGGACCTGTCGCGTATGAGATCTACGGCGGCGGCGTCGCGATCTATACGTATTATTCCGGCGCCGTTTCCAGCGTGCAGTTCCCCACGTGGACGAACTACAACGGCCAGGACGATATCATCTGGTACAACGCATCGCCCGGGACCTGGACGATCAACGGTGTGACCTATAATTACGCGCTCTGGTTCCCGATCTCCGACCATAACAATGAGGGCGGTTTGTATATCACACATATTTACGTCAACGGTTCGTATTATTCCGCGGTCACCTACGAGTTGAATACGAGTCCCTCGATCCACCGTTCCACGACGGTGCAGAACGGCACGTCCGGTTATTACGTCTACACTTACGTGACCGACAACGGCACTTCGGGCATCGCGCGCGTGCAGTTCCCCACCTGGACGGACTATAACGGGCAGGACGATATCCAGCCTGAATGGTGGTCGAATTCCGCGGCCAGCGGCACCGCCGGCTCGTGGACGATCGACGGACTGTATTATAACTATCAGTACTATGTCAGCTTCGCTGCGCACAACGGCGAGACCGGTTCTTATAATACGCATATTTACGCTTATAACGCGCTGGGGAATCAGGCGTCGGCGGGCGTCGGCATCACGCCGAATTTCAACACGCCGTATATCGCGAAAGCGATCGCCGTGCAGAACGGCACGGGCGGCTTCTGGATCTATGCGAGAGCGGAGACCAACGGCGGCTACGATATTGGAAGGGTCCAATATCCCACGTGGACCAACGCGAACGGGCAGGACGACCTTGCGGGCGATTGGCAGAACAACAGCTCGATCACCGGCACCTCCGGGTCGTGGACCATCGACGGCTATACCTACAACACCCGTTTCTACGTCGACGTCGCGGCGCACAACAACGAATACGGCACGTATATCACGGATATCTATCCTTATAATAAAGCCGGGCTCACAGCCGGCGGCTACCGGCTTATATACACCGCTTCCTTCGGCGTGAGCGTCAACCCGAACGGCGGCGCCTGGGGCGGCAACAGCGCCGCGCAGACGCTCTCCGGCGAGGTCGGTGCGGTGAAGGATATCGGCGATCCGACGCCCCCGACCGGTTATCACTTCACCGGCTGGACCAAGGGCGGCGCCGGCACATGGAACGCCTCGTCGAAGCAGTTCACCATCGGCGTCGGCGACGGCTCGCTGACCGCGAATTACGCGATCAACAATTACGCCGTGAGCTTCAATAAGAACGGCACGGGCTATACGAATACGACCCCCGCGTCCAACGTTGATCACGGCGGGAGCGTCAGCTTCACCGTAACGCTTTCGGAGGGTTACACGAACAGCGCAAATCCGTCCGTTACTGCGACGAACGGCTCTGTCTCGGCGACAAAGAGCGGGAATACGATCACCTACACGGTGTCGAACATCACCGGCGCGACGACGATCTCAGTCGGCGCTGCGACGCTCAACACCTACGCCGTTTCGTTCTCCGCGGACGGCACGGGCTATACGAACACGACGCCCGCTTCGACGGTCAATCACGGCGGCAGCGTGAGCTTTGACGTCACGCTTTCGGAGGGCTACACGAACAGCGCTGAGCCGTCCGTGACCGCGACCAACGGCACGGTCTCCGCGAGCAAGAACGGGAATACGATCAACTATACGGTGTCGAATATCACCGGCGCGACGGCGATCTCTGTCGGCGCGGCGGCGATCAACACCTACGGCGTCACGTTCTCCGCGGACGGTACGGGCTACACGAGCACTTCGCCCGCTGCGACGGTGAATCACGGCGGCAGCGTGAGCTTTACCGTGACGCTTTCGGACGGTTACACGAACAGCGGCAATCCGTCCGTGACCGCGACGAACGGCACAGTCTCTGCGAGCAAAGAAGGCAACACGATCACCTATACTGTGTCAAATATCACCGGCGCGACGGCGATCAATGTCGGCGCGGCGACGCTCAATACCTACACAGTAAAATTCATTAATTCCCTGACAGGCGAGCAGATCGGTTCCGATCAGACCGTTGCGCACGGTTCCGCTGCGACTGCGCCTGAGGCCCCCCAGTACGCGCAGAACGACGCGGCGGGGCACTGGAAATTCACCGGCTGGGACAAAGCGTTCAACAGCGTCACAGGCGACCTGACCGTGAACACGGTTTACGCGACCGAGGCGCATTCCGGCGGCACGGCGAAGTGCAATGAGTACGCGAAATGCGATCTCTGCGGCGCGGAATACGGCGATTACGCCGACCATGAATACGGTGAATGGATACAGCAGGTCAATAAAACCTGTCTTGACGACGGCATTCTCGGGCATTACACCTGCTCTGTCTGCGGCAAGTATTTTGACGCGGAGCATAACGAGCTTGTGAGCCTGACGATCGCCCACGAGGGGCATAAGCCCGTCAAGACCGAGGCGAAGGCTTCCACCTGCACCGAGAAGGGCAATATCGAATATTATACCTGCGATGACTGCGGCAAGATCTTCACGGAAGAAGCCTGCACAAACGAGATCACGGCGGAACAGACCGTTCTTGATTTCGATTATACGAACCACAGCACCGACGAGCGTGTGACGAAGGACGCGAAAGAAGCGAAGTGCAACGAAGACGGCTACACCGGCGATATCTACTGCGCGGCGTGCGATCACGAAGTCACCCACGGCAGCGTGATCCCCAAAGAGTCGATCGCCCATACTCCCGTCAAGACCGATTCAAAAGCCTCCACCTGCACCGAAAAGGGCAATATCGAATATTACACCTGCGAGGTCTGCGGCAGAATTTTCACAGAGGAAACCTGCGAAAACGAGATCGCTGCGGACGATACGATCCTTGATTTCGACTACACGAATCACAGCACTGACGAGCGTGTGACGAAGGACGCGAAAGAAGCGAAGTGCAACGAAGACGGCTACACCGGCGATATCTACTGCGCGGCGT
>JAFRPB010000048.1 GCA_017429345.1 Clostridia bacterium
AATGCGCGTCTTGCTTGATCTTTGTTTCGTCATCCTGCACAGCTTTTTCTTGACAACCGTCAGGTTGCCTGCGAAAAATCTGTACAATCTGACGAAAAAATCTACTGCGCAATCCGCACGCCCGAATTGTGCGGTATTGCCTTAAAAAAAGAGCCGCTGCGCGTTGAATGCAGCGGCTCTTAAAACATACATCGGTTTATACGATGCTGAATAACAGATCGGAATAACTCGGAAGGGGCCAGAAATCCTTTGCCGTCAGAGCTTCGGCGGCGTCTGCGTCAGCGCGAAGCTCCGACATGCAGGGGATCAGCCGGTCTTTGTATTGCGTGGCCTGCGCCTGATGGTCAGACAGCTTCTGTACATCGGCAAGCTCGCGTTCCAGAGCGCCGAGTTTGCGGTAAATGCCCGAAGACAGCGCGGCGAGATCACGCAGAGTGTTCTCTTCATAATCACAGGGCAGATCCGCCGTAATGGCGCGCTTTTCCGAAATCACGCGAGCAAGCTCCGCCTGATAGGCTGCCACGGCTGGCAGGATGTCTTTTTTTATCATATCGATCATTGTCAAAGCTTCGATCTTGACTACTTTGCAATAGTTATCGAGCAGAATGTCATAACGTGAAACAATTTCGGTTCTCGTAAGAACCTTCTGACGTTCAAACAGCGCGATATTGTCTTCGTGAATGAAATAGGGCAGCGCGTCGGGCGTCGTGCGCAGATTCAGAAGATCGCGCTTCTCGGTCGCCTCGCGGATCCATTCGCCGTCATAGCCGTTGCCGTTGAAAATGATATTCTTATGGGCGATCAGCGTATCCCGGATCAGATCGTGCAGCGCCGTATTGAAATTTTCCTTCGGGACTGTTTCGAGCCGATCTGCAAATTCTTCAAGCGTGTCGGCGACAATCGTATTGAGAATGATATTCGGCGTTGCGACGGAGGCGGAGGAGCCGAGCATACGAAACTCGAATTTATTTCCGGTAAAAGCGAAGGGAGACGTACGATTGCGATCGGTGTTATCCTTCGGAAAACGCGGCAGAATATGAACGCCGATCTTCATCGGTACGCGCTCTTTCTGATCGTAAGAAGTATCGCTTACGAGAGAATCGATGATCTCCGTCAGTTCGTCGCCGAGGAAAATCGAAACGACCGCCGGAGGCGCTTCGTTTGCGCCAAGACGCAGATCGTTTCCCGCAGATGCGACGGAAATGCGAAGAAGATCCTGATGCTCGTGAACGGCTTTGACGACCGCCGTTAAAAACAGAAGAAACTGCGCGTTCTCAAAGGGCGTGTCGCCGGGCTCCAGCAGATTCGTTCCCGTGTCGGTGCTCAGCGACCAGTTATTATGCTTTCCGCTGCCGTTGACGCCGGCAAAAGGCTTTTCATGCAAAAGACAGACCATACCGTGCTTTTCGGCGACTTTTTTCATCGTCTCCATGGTAAGCTGGTTGTGATCTACCGCGATATTCGTTGTTGTGTAAATGGGAGCCATCTCGTGCTGTGAGGGGGCGGCTTCATTGTGTTTGGTTTTCGAAAGCACGCCGAGCTTCCATAATTCTCTGTCAAGATCCGCCATATACGCAGCGACGCGGGGCTTGATCATGCCGTAATAATGATCCTCAAGCTCCTGACCCTTCGGCGGTTTTTCTCCGAAAAGCGTACGCCCGGTAACGATCAGGTCTTTTCTTTTTAAATATTCGTTTCTGTCGATGAGAAAATATTCCTGCTCGGGGCCGACGGTTGTTTTAACGGTCTTGACCTCGTTGCCGAACAGCTTCAGAATACGTTTTGCCTGACGGTTGATCGCTTCCATCGAGCGAAGAAGCGGGGTTTTCTTGTCAAGCGCTTCTCCGCCGTAGGAACAGAACGCGGTGGGGATGCAAAGCGTCCCGTCTTTGATGAACGCATAAGACGAGGGATCCCATGCTGTATAGCCGCGCGCCTCGAAGGTCGCGCGCAGACCGCCGGACGGAAAAGAAGAGGCGTCCGGCTCGCCCTGAATCAGCTCTTTCCCCGAGAAGGTCATAATAACCGTGCCGTCGTCGCCGGGGGTAATGAAGCTGTCATGTTTTTCTGCCGTGATGCCTGTCATCGGCTGGAACCAGTGAGTAAAATGCGTCGCGCCGTTTTCGATCGCCCATTCCTTCATTGCGTGAGCGACCTCATTGGCTATTGAGAGGTCAAGATGCTTGCCCTCTTCGATCGTACGTTTTAATTTTTTGTATGTGTCCTTGGGCAGACGCGTGCGCATTGTCGCGTCGTTGAATACGTGACAGCCGAAATACTCGGGAACAGTTTCCATCTTCAGCACTCCGTTCTTAAAAATGCAGACCGCCGCGAAAGCCCGCGACGCCTTTGCCGCTCTATAATTATAATATTCTAAAGGGGAGATTTGTCAATACTTTTCCTTCAGATAAAAAAGATGATAAAAAGAAATATGTAAAAAATATATAAAACAGATTGCAATTGATTTGTTTTTATTGTATAATTATTGAGCAATCATAAAATATGCAGAAAGGCTGGTTGATTTTGATGTCACGTTTTGAAGAAGCCGTAAAATTCGCTACGGAGGTTTATGCCGGCAAACAAAGAAAGGGAAGCATTAATCCTTTTGTACTCCATCCGCTTGAGACAGCCGCCGTTGCCGCCGGCCTGACGGTCGACGAGGATATTCTCATTGCTGCGCTGCTTCACGATGCAATTGAGGACGCCGGTTGTTCACCTGATCTGATCGAGAAAAAATTCGGTCGTCGCGTGCTTCTGCTTGTGCTTGGCGATACCGAACCGGAGAGCGACGATTGGATGACGCGCAAGGTCGCGATGATCGATTACCTGAAAAATTCAGCTTCGAAAGAAGAAAAGATCATTGTTCTTTCAGACAGACTTTCAAATCTTCGCAGTATTTATAATGATCTGCGCGAGATGGGCAAAGATATGTGGGCGGTATTTCATGTGCAGTCCGATCCCGACGTACAGCAATGGTATTACAGGGAGGTCATCGATAATATGACCGAATTCCGCGGCACGACAGCCTATGAAGAATTGTGTGAGCTTGAACGTAAAGTTTTCGGAGTATAACATTTTTTCGGAGTATAATATTGATGGAAATTAACGGATTGATCTGCGGCTTCCGTGTCGTTTCGGCGCGGAAGAGTTGCGAGCTCGGCGGCACGCTCTGGGAACTTGAGCATGAAAAGACCGGTGCGCCGCTTTATTGGGCTGATAACGGCGAGGAGAACAAGCTGTTCTGCGTCGCTTTCAAGACGCTCCCGCGCGACGACACGGGCGTGTTTCACATTCTTGAGCACTCGGTGCTCTGCGGATCTGATGGATTCCCTGTCAAGGAATCGTTTCTCGATCTGCTGAAAAGCTCGCTGAACACCTTCCTTAATGCCTTTACTTCGCCCGATCGTACGAGTTACCCGGTGTCGAGCCGGAACGAAAAGGACTTCATGAATCTGACGCGCGTCTATCTTGACGCGGTGTTCCGCCCGTCGCTGCTGACGAACGAATCGATCTTTCTGCAGGAGGGGCGGCGCGTCGACTTTGGCGGCGAGGAGCCCTGCTTCAACGGCGTTGTGTTCAATGAGATGAAGGGAGCGACCGCGTCCGAAACGCGCCGTCTTCTGACGGCGGCGGACCGCGCGCTCTATCCCGACAATTGCTACGGCTTCAATTCCGGCGGCGAGCCGGAGGCGATCTCGGAGCTGACTTACGACGCGTTCCTTTCGGCGTACCGTGAGTTTTACCACCCGTCGAACGCGATATTCTATCTCGACGGCGACGTGCCGTTTGAAAGCGTGCTGCCGCTGATCGATTCCTATCTCGACGCGTACGAGCGCGACGATACCTTACATGAGATCCCGATCCAGGCTGCGCTTCCTTCAAGCCGGGTCGAGGAGACATACGAATGCGGCAAAGAGGAGCCGACCGAAAACAAGACGCATCTGTGCTTTGCGAAGCTTATCGGCAAATACGACGAGCGCAAACGGATCGCCGCGCTCGAGGTGCTGCAGCGGTGCTGGTTCGATTCCAACGAAGCGCCGCTGAAAGGGGCGCTGCTGCGGACGGGCCTTGTCAAAGACGTGAATTATCTTGTGCTCGGCTCGGGCCTGCAGCCCTTTGCGGCGCTTCTGCTGCGGGGGACCGAGGCGTCATGCCGAGACGCGCTTCTCGACGCGCTGCGCGAGGAAGTGAAAAAGCTTCTCGATGACAGTCCCGATCCCGAGGACCTGAACGCCGCGATCGATCAGATGGAGCTTTCTGTCCGGCAGCTCGACGAGCCGCAGGGACTCAGGCGCGCATTCCTGCTCATGCGCAGCCGTCTTTACGGCGGCGACCCGCTGCTGTATATCGAAAACGAGAGCGTGCTGCGCGAGCTGCGAAGCGCGGTCGGCACGGATTATTATAAGCGCATCGCCGAAGAATTCTTCCTTGACGAAACGAATACCGCCGAGATCGTGCTGCGACCCGACCCCGGAAAGGGCGCGACGGATCTTGCGCGCGAAAAAGAAAAGCTGAACTCGATGCTCGGCGC
The DNA here is from genome assembly GCA_017429345.1 of Clostridia bacterium. Classification (GTDB taxonomy): domain Bacteria; phylum Bacillota; class Clostridia; order Oscillospirales; family Acutalibacteraceae; genus RGIG2774. Next base: position 4,532 of record JAFRPB010000048.1, read on the forward strand.
GATGACGCCCGAAGAACTCGCCGCGGAAAAGGAAAAATTCGACCGCTTCAAGCTTTGGCAGGAGACGCCCGACAGCCCTGAGGCGAAACGCACGCTGCCGACGCTGACGCTTGCCGACGTCGATCCGCGGCCGGAGGCCGACGCGACGCAGACGATGCGCGAGGACGGCAGAGAGATCCTGTATCACGGGTATAAGACAAACGGCGTCTGTTATTTTAATCTGAATTTCAATATCGGCGATCTCGACGCGGCGAATCTGCCCGCTCTCTCGTTCGTAACTGAGCTGCTCTCCGAGTTGCCGACCGAAAACCTGTCCGGCGCGCTTTTGCAGCGCAGGATCAAACGCCTGTTCGGTTCCTTTTCGACGAACGTGACCCCGGTGTCGAACCTGACGGGACCGGAGAGCACACCTGTGTATTTCAACGTCTCCTTCAGCGCTCTCGCATCGAAGCTGCCCGAGGCGTTTGACCTTGCGCGTGAGATCCTTCTGGGTACGAAATTTGACGACAGGGAGCGGATCAAAAAGATCCTCACGCAGACAAAAGAGAACATGCAGCGGTATATCGGCCAGGCGGGACACCGGATGGGCGCGATCCGCGCTCTTGCTGCGCGAAACGCGGAATTCGCCGTGCGTGACGCGGTCGGCGGCGTCGGATATTACTTCTGGCTCAAGGAGTTTGAAAAAGAATACGAAACGCGCGCGGACGCGTTTATTTCGTTTGCATCGTCGGTGACGGAGAGGATCTGCACCCTCGCGCGCCTCACGGTCAGCGAGACGGCGGATGAATTCCATCCCGGGAGCTTTTCGTATCTTAAAGCGTTCCCCGAAGGAGAAAGTGCGGGCTGTGAAGAGATGAAAATCACACCGCAGAAGCCGCGGCGCGAAGCGTTCATTATCCCCGGCGGCGTTTCCTATTCCGCGCAGTGTGCGACGCTCGAAGAGCTCGGCGCGCCGGAATGCGGTGATATGGAAGCGCTCTCGAATATTCTTACTTACGATTATCTGTGGAACGAGATCCGCGTGCGAGGCGGCGCATACGGCTGCGGGTGCTTTTTGGGGCAGACCGACGGACTGCAGATGCGCTCCTACCGCGATCCCGACCCCTCGCGTTCGCTTGAGATCTACGCGAAGACCGCGGATTATATCCGCGCGTTCTGTGAGGGGGAGGAGAGCGTTGATAATTATATCATCAGCGCATCCGCGCAGCCGCTGCTCGAGCCCTCCGACCGCGGAAGAGTCGCGGATCAACGGCTCCTTGGCGGCGTTACCTATGAGCTTCGCAGTCAGCGCCGTAAAGAATTGCTCGGAACAAAAAAAGAAGAGCTTGAATCTTACGCGGCTCTGTTTGACAAAGCGCAGGAATGCGCCTGTTTCTGCGTGATCGGCAGCCGGGAGGCGGTCGAAAAGCTCGGCGACGGATGGAGCGTTGCGGAGCTGTAAATTCTGACATAATAGCGAAGCCGTATGGTACGACGGGCGGTAATCCTCGAGCTGATCGATCGCGATCAGCTCTTTATTTTGCTGCATTTTTCCGTGCGGAAATATATTCGGATCGGAGATTAACTTCTATCGACTCTTTCGCGTGAATTCTTCGCGTCGTATATATCAAGATTTTTATTTACTGCGGTGAGAAAAATATGGATTTATTGTTATGTTTCTCATACCTGTTTCATATATATTTATCAAACGAACGATCGGAGGAATTGAAATGAAACGGAAGGACAATCTTTCCGCTGCGCTCCGGGCGCTTTCACCGCGTCTTCGGGATTCGATCTGCGCGCTGCCGCCGGAAATACTTGAAAAAACGCTTGAGATCCGCCTGCGCGTCGGCAGGCCTCTGATGCTGTGCGGAGCATACGGCGTGTGTTTCCCGGAAGGAGACGGGCGGTATTCGCATCTGTTCCCGTCGGGAACGCCTGAGCCGACAGCAGAAGAGGTCGGATTTACCTTACAGGCGCTGACGGAGCATTCCGTCTATACACATACGGACGAGCTGAATAACGGTTTTGTGACGTATGCTGACGGCATACGCGCCGGTGTCGCGGGATGCGCCGGAACGGATTCCGGGCAAATCCGCACGGTACGGGATATCCGGAGCTTAAACATCAGACTCGCCAGAAACATTGACGGCGCCGCGGGAGAGCTTTGTAAAAAAGTGTTTTCAACCGGATTGAAAAACGTGGTTCTTTACGGCGCACCGCTGAGCGGGAAAACGACGATGCTGAAGGATATTGCCCGAATTCTTTCTTCATATCCCTATTATTACCGTACTTCGGTCGCGGACGAGCGTCGTGAGCTTTCCGCGGCGGACGGCGTGAATATCGATTTTTTTGCGGGATATCCGAAAAAGTTCGGGATCGAGTACGCGCTGCGTTCATTTTCACCCGACGTGATCCTATGCGACGAGTTGGGTACGGATGAAGAATGCAATGAGGTGATCAGGGCGCTTGGATGCGGCGTAAGATTTGTTTTAAGCGTGCATTGCGGCAGTCGCAGCGAGCTGCTGCGGCGACCGATCTGCCGTTCGCTTGTTGAGTGCGGAATAATAGATTACTTTGTTTTTTTGCCGGGCGTCGGGAAAAAGTGTGAGATCGACGGCGGGGAGGCGCTTTATAATGAAAATCATCGCTTGCGTGCTGATCGCAGCGTCATCGCTTTTTTGCGGTCTGATGATACGATCGAGGCTTGCGCGGCGAGTGGAGTATCTTGACGCGGCTCTCGCACTGATTGCTGAAATTGAGACAAGAATGACCTGTTTTCTCGAACCTCTTGATCTGATGCTTGTCAGTTTAAGAATACAGAATCCGCTCATGCGAAACGCTCCCGGAGATCATTTCTTTGATGTGTGGAGATCTGTCTTTTCTTCCTCGGAAATCCCGATCCGTGAGAGCGACAGAAAGATTCTTCTGACTTTCGGCGCGTCGCTCGGCGCGTCGGATCTGTCGGGACAGCGCGCTCTTTGTGCCGATACAAGAAACAGGCTGCAAACTGCGCTTGACGGGGCGTATGAGGATAAAAAAAGGTTTTCGCGTCTCGGCGCTGTTCTGCCCGCATTTGCAGGCGCGGCGTTTATTATTGTATTCATTTAGAAACGGAAGATATTATGGAAGTTGAGATTATTTTCAAAATTGCAGCGATCGGGATCATTGTCGCCGTGATCAATCAGATCCTGACGCGGTCCGGCAGAGAGGAATATACAATGATTACGACCATAGCGGGCCTGATTATCGTATTGATGATGCTTTTGCCGCACGTGGGGGAACTTTTCAGGTATATCCGCTCGGTTTTCGACGTTTGAAGATATGATAAAAACGGTTGTATTTGCGATCGCGGCGGTGAGCGTTGTTCTGTTACTGCGGAAAAACGCGCCGGAATACGCAGTATTCGCGTCTGTTTTCGGCAGCGTCGCGATTATGCTTTTCGTTCTGCCGCAGGCATTGACGCTCATTAACGAGGCGCAGGGATATTTTGACGGTTTGGGAACGGGAAGGGAGTATTTCTCCGCGTTGGTACGTGTTTCGGGGATCGCGCTTCTGACGCAGTTTGCCTCGGATACCTGTCGAGACAGCGGCGAGAGCGCGCTTGCCTCTCAAACGGAATTTGCGGGAAAGGTGCTGATGACGCTTTGCGCTCTGCCGATATTCAGATCGATCCTGCAGATGATAAACAATTTTTGATTCGTTGAAATGAAGAATAGATTATTAATGACCGTTATCTTTGCATCGGCGCTTTTTTTGCTGTTGACCTGTCCTGTAAGGGCGGCGAACGCGGAGATTTACGATGAGACCGGAGCGGCGGATAATTTCGATCTTCTTGATGAAGAGACAAAACGAATTTTGTCTGCTGTCGGCGCGGATCTCTCGGATCCTTCTTCCGTCACGGAGATATCGCCGTCCCGTGTTCTGCATACAGCGCTGACATTATTTATCGACGGGTTCGGCAATGCAGGAGCGCAGCTTTCTCTTCTGATCGGTATGATACTGTTGTTTGCCGTTGTTTCGCAGTTCCTGCCGCAGCATGAGACCGGCGGCGCGATTACTGTGCTCACAATGTTCGGTTTCGCTGCGGTGGAATTGCCTGTTGTAACAGATCTTGTCAGAAGCGTTCTGAGTGCGGTCGAAACTGTTTCCGTGTTCGTAAAAACGATGATTCCGTGGATGGGCGTTATCGTTGCGTCCGCCGGCGCCCCGGCTTCTTCTGCTGCGCTGACCGGAGCGGCGGTCGGATGCGCGCAGGTGGTGACGGCGGCGGTGGATTATCTCTTTGTGCCGTTGACAGGGTCTTACGGCGCGATCGTACTGTCGGGCGCGGCGGACGAAATGTTTTCTCTTGACAGATGCGCGCGTCTGTTAAAAAAGGTTTTTGTTATTTGCCTCGGCGGCGCGGCATTGATCTTTGTCGGCGTTCTTTCCCTGCGCGGGGTTGCGGCGAGGGCTGCGGATTCGCTCGCTTTCAAAGGTGCGAAATTCCTGATCGGCGGCCTTGTTCCGGTTGTCGGCGGCGCGATGAGCGACGGATTGAGTACGATGACCGCATCTCTGAATGCCGTGAACGACGCAGTCGGCGCGTTGGGAATTGCCGCAATCGGTATCTTGATCCTGCCGCCGCTTTTGAAGGTATTGACCCATAGAGCAGTGCTCTGGTGCGCTTCGCTTGCAGGAGAGCTTGCCGGTCTTGAAAGAGGACAGTCATTTTTATCCGGGATCTCGGAGTTATTAAGCATGCTCAATATCTTATTGCTATTTGACGGATTCGTTTTTATATGTGCGCTCGGTCTTCTGATCGGAGCGTCATAATCACATCAGGTAAAAGAAAAAAAGGGTATAAAATGAATTCTATTGCGAACAGAGGTGAAATAATCATGGATTTAGGTGTAGTTGCGAAGGAATTATGTTTATGCGCTATCGGATGCGCGGTGATCGGAAGACTCATTCCGCGGGGCAATCTGAAGAAATACGGAACGTCGATTCTCGGCGTTTTTCTTCTGCTGATACTGTTTTTGCCTGTCGGCAGAATCATAAAACAAAACATTAACGTTCCGGAATTGCAGCAGAATCCGGAAGAGAAGAGAATAGATACTGAAAACTTAATTGCCGATACAGTAAAAAAACAGACGGAAAAGAGTTTGGAAGACGCTTTGAATAAAGCGGGAATCACATTTGATTATGTTGCAGTGGATTGTCATATCGACGAAGACGGCGTCATAAATATAGATCATGTGCATATATCGACAGACGAAGTCAAAAGAGCCGAAAAGCTCCTTGCTCAAGAATTCGGGATCGGAGAAGAATTATGCGATTTCAACAGATCGTGACGGTTTTTAAAGAGAAAAAACTGCTCTTAATCATAGCTCTGGGATCGCTCGGCGTGATTATGCTGTTATTCTCAGAGCTCGGCGAATATACAAAAGCAAGGCAACCGGCAACAGATGAAAAAGCAGACGCCGAAAAGTATACCGCTTACGCGGAAGAAAAACTGACCGCGCTGATCACGCAGATCCGCGGAGCGGGAAAAGCGAAGGTAATGATAACGCTTGAATCAACGGGAGAGAGTTATTATGCCTTCGATACAGAATCGGAATCGTCGACCGGTGAGAAAACGGCGCAGCAGTCGGAGCAATCAAAGGTCGCGGCTGCTTCGGACGGCGGTCTGAAGACAAGTCAGCGTGAGCCTGAAATCCGCGGCGTCGCCGTGATCTGCGAAGGCGCCGGGAGCGATGAAGTGAAGAGAGAGGTTACGGAAACAGTCAGAGCGGCGCTCGGCGTAAGCCGGGATAGAATATATGTCGCACAAATGCAGAAAAAAGAATAAGACGGAGGATTGAAATGAGTAAACTGATGAAAAAAAGACAGCTTATACTGTCGGTGATGATTGTCGCGCTCGCGGCGGCGGTATTCGCAAACTGGTACTTTACAAAACCGAAAACAACGCCTGTTTCCGGGGTGGAAGGCGCGACGCAGGCGCGTCAGGAAAATGACGGTGAAGCGCTGAATGTGGATTCTCCGTCCGTCGGAAACGCGACGGATTATTTCGCGGCGGTTCGCCTGCAGAGGGATACCGCGCGGGACGCGGCGCTGCGGAACGTAAAGGACGTGATGTCAAACCTCGGCGCGATCGACGAACAAACCGTGGGAAAAGCAAAACAGACGCTCGATGAAATCACGGAGAATATTAAACTTGAATCCGATATCGAAGCTCTTGTAAGCGCGAAAACCGGCACGGACTGCGTAGCGGTAATCAATGAAGACGCGATTCAGATAGTTGTACCGAAGCAGATCATTGACGAAACGCTTGTTTTGCGGATCAGCGATATCGTGCTGGATAATTCCGATATCAGGGCGGATAATATCAAGATCATCGGGGCGGAGTGAATTCCGATTTGTCGGGATGTGTTGTTCGCGGATATCGGGGATCGGGGATCGGATATCGTGCTGGAACCGCGGCTCAAATCATAGAATTAACGCTGTGAATACAAAAGAAAGAATATTTTTACAAGCACGATTCGCGAGATCCGATACCCGATATCCGAAATTCTGGTTTAACGGCCTCGCCGTTAAATCAGAATTTCCTGTTGAATTTTACGTCTTCCTATGGTAAAATATCCGCAGAAAATTTCCGGGAGGCGAAAACGATGGGCGACGTATTATACTTTGTGATACCTTGTTATTATGACGAGGATACGCTTCTCGTTACCGCGCCGATTCTTGAAAAAAAACTGCTCTCGTTGATTGAATCCGGAAAAATCAGCGAAGAAAGCCGGATTCTTTTTGTAAACGACGGCTCAACCGACGGAACGTGGGATACGATAAAAAGCATTCAAAAAAAATCTGAGCGCTTTATCGGTTTGAATCTTGCGCGCAATTCAGGAGCGCAGAACGCGATGATCGCCGGTCTGTCTTACGCGAGAAAAAAAGCCGACGTCACGATCACGATGGACAGCGACCTGCAGGATGATATCAATGCTGTCGACGAAATGCTCGATCGTTATTATGATGGCTGCGACATGGTTTTCGGCGTTCGAAGCGCACGAAAAAGAGACCGTTTTATTGAAAAATTTACTTCCGAAGCGTTTTATTCCTTTATGGGAAGGTTCAATCCGCGGATGATACGTGAGCATGCGAATTATCGGCTGATGAATAAAAAAGCGCTGGATATGCTGCTTGAATACGACGAGGAATCTTTTTTCATGCCGGTGCTCGTAACTTCTTTGGGACTGAAAACGGCCGTAGTTTACCATGAACGTTTCCCACGCGCCGCTGGAACGTCGAATTACAACTTTCGTCGGCGGCTCAGACTCGGCGCGGACGCCGCGATTTCACATACTTCCGCTCCTGTCGGGATTTTTTCCGTTCTTGCATTGATCTGCTTGCTGATGTTTGTTGTGTTCGCAGTGTTATGGATCGCGTTCAGCGTTCGTGACGGCGTGTTTCATATGGGCCTGTGCCTGTTTACATCGCTGTTTTTGATCTGTTTTATTCTGAACGCGTGTCTGCGCATCCTCGGCGAATACCTGTATAAAACTTTGATACAGGCAAAGAAACGTCCTTTATATCAGATTGATGATATTATCGAATGATATCGTGAAGTCGCAGGCGCACGAACGGAGTTATGGATTCTGTTGAAGTAAATACAAAAAGAGATGCGAGGGTAATCCCAGCATCTCTTTATTTTCATGGCAATGCCGAATCATTCGATTATTTGTGTCTGATCGTTTATGTACGACCGATCAGCGGTTTCCACCATTGAGAATTGTTTTTATACCACTGAACTGTTTCCGAAATACCTGTTTCAAAATCATGCATCGGACGCCAGCCGAGCTCGCGTTCAAGCTTGTCTGCGTTGATCGCGTAGCGCAGGTCATGCCCCTTGCGGTCGGCGACGTGGGCGATCAGCGATTCCGGCTTACCGAGCACGCGCAGGATCGTTTTTACCACGTCGATATTGCGCACCTCGCAGTTGCCGCCCACGTTGTAGACCTCTCCGGGCGTACCTTTTTCGAGAATCAGATCGACGGCGCTGCAATGATCGTCCACATGCAGCCAGTCGCGGATGTTGAGGCCTGTTCCGTATACGGGCAGCGGACGGTCGTTCATTGCGTTGATCGTCATAAGCGGGATCAGTTTTTCGGGAAACTGAAACCTGCCGTAATTATTCGAACAGCGCGATACAGTCGCAGGCAGACCGTAGGTACGGCAATACGCCGTAGTGAGAAGATCCGCTCCGGCCTTCGAGGCGGAGTAAGGCGAGGATGCGCGAATCTGAGAGCTCTCGCTGAATTGCAGATCCGGACGGTCAAGCGGAAGATCTCCATAGACTTCATCTGTGGAAATCTGGTGAAACCGAACGTTCCCGAAAGCGCGGCATGCGTCCATAAGGACCTGCGTGCCGAGAATATTCGTGCGCAAAAATACGCCGGGGTCGGCGATCGAACGGTCAACATGACTTTCCGCGGCAAAATTGACGACAGCGTCGGGTTTTTCCTGCTCGAAAACGCGGTATACCGCTTCACTGTCGCAGATATCCGCCTGAACGAAACGGAAATTTTTATCGTGCATCAGCGGCGCGAGCGTCTCCAAATTGCCGCAGTAGGTCAGCTTATCAAGGCAGACAACGCGCCTGTCCGGATGTTTGTTTAAATAGTAAAATAGAAAATTGCTTCCGATAAAACCGGCGCCGCCGGTAACGAGAACGGTCATTTGAGCTCAGAGTTCCTTTCACGGTGAAATTCTTCGCGGTCCCAGATGTAGTCTTTGTCGCTGAACGGCGCGTCGGAAAGAACCGCGAGGACCGTGCCCGGAACGAAATCGTGGATATCCCGCCAGGTGTTTTCCGGAATATAGAGCGCCGTCGTCGGCTCGTTCAGTATGAAAGATTCTTCGATTCTGCCGTCATCGACGCTCACGCCGCACGCGCCCGTGAGGCAGACGACGAGTTCCTTGTGCCGGTAGGCATGTCTTCCGCGGTGCGCATCGGCGGGCAGGTCGTAAAGAAAGAAGGCGCGCCGGATGTTAAACGGCGCGTCGGCGCACTCCTCTACGGCGGTCAGGCTGCCGCGTTCGCCCGCAAATGTGGGAAGTTTGATATATTTTCCTGCCATACCTGTCTCCTTATACTGCAATTCTTCGGACCGCACGATATCAGAACCGGTTCAGAAGACCGATAATGCAATCGAGTTCTTCTTCCGTAAGACCGACATAGCTTGGCAGCGAAAGAACCGTACGAGCGTATTTTTCCGTTACGGGCAGGCTGCCCGGCACAAGTCCGAGAACGGAATACGCTCCGGAAAGATGCGGCGGCACGGGGTAGTGGATCATGGTGCCGACGCCGTTTTCTTTGAGATACGCCGCAAGCGCATCGCGTTCTTCGCACCGCACGACGTACTGGTGCCAGACGTTGTACGTGTCCGGCTGCGGCACGGGGAGAATGAGCTTCGCGTTTCTGATCCCGTCGGAATAGCGGCGGGCGATGCGGTTCTTTTCTTCGTTCAGCTCGTCCATGTGCGCAAGACGCACGCGCAGTAATCCCGCCTGAAGTTCGTCAAGCCGGGAATTCGTCCCGACGACGCTGTTATAATATTTCTTCTCGCTGCCGTAGTTGCGGAACACGCGGATCTTTTCGTCAAGAGATGCGTCGTTCGTGACGATCGCGCCGCCGTCGCCGAAACAACCGAGGTTCTTTGTCGGATAAAAAGAGAAACAGCCCGCGTTTCCGAACGACCCTGCGCGTTTGCCTTTATACTCGGCGCCGTGTGACTGTGCGCAGTCCTCAACGAGCAGAAGACCGTGCCTTTCACAGAAGGCGACGATCGGGTCCATCGGCGTCATCATGCCGTAAAGATGCGTGACGAGCACGGCTTTCGTGTGCGGAGAAAGGCGTTTTTCGAGTTCGTCTGCGCTCAGTGCGAAATGCGCGTCGGGCTCGGCGAATACAGGCGAAGCGCCGGCCGCGGTGATCGCCATCACGCCCGCGATGAAGGTGTTGCCCTGCACGATCACCTCGTCGCCTTCGCCCACGCCGAGCAGGTGCAGCGCGATGCGGATCGCGTCGAGCCCCGTCCCGACGCTCGTGCAGTGCGCAACACCGCAGTACGCCGCAAATTCCCGTTCAAAAGCTTCGACTTCTTTGCCGAGCACATAAAAGCCGGAACGCAGCACGTCCAGCGCTTTTTGCTCGTATTCCGCCTGATGCATCTGAAAAAGCGGCAGAAGGGTGTTTGAGGGGATGGTCATGGTTTTCTCCGAATTATGCGGATTTGTTGAGGTCTTCGATCTTGTCAAAATGAGGAATTAGAAATGAGGAATTAGGAATGTCGGAAGTCGCTTCGCGACTTGATTTATATATTCTAAAAAAATCTTAACGGTATCGAATAAACAATGAGGGTAAGGCAAGGCGGCTGAAAATAAAATATACGCCTCTCTATAATTCGGGTACGGGCAGAGCCCGTCCTTCATTCCTCATTTCTCATTCTTCATTCCTCATTTGTAACTTCTGCTCTGTCGCACCGAGACAGAGCGGAAGTTACTGCTCAAGCCGTTCGCCGCGCTTGATCATCAGCTCTTCCTGCAGGGATTCGAGCTTTTTCTTGTTCAGCGGGTAGAGCGCGAAGAGGATAAACGTGATGCCGTAGGCGATAAGCATGACGCGCGCCATCATCTTATAGATCCTGTCGCCCACGCCGGGGATATAGCCGGAAAGCTTCTTCTCGGGGTCGTAACCCGCGTATCTGTAAAGCAGCTGCAGACCGACGGTATCAGCGACGGTCTGCCCGAGCTTGCGGGCGAAGGTGTAGACCGCGTAGATCGCGCTCTCGTTCTTGATGCCGGTCTTATTCTCCTGGTAGTCGATCACGTCCGTCACGATCGCCCACGTCAGGATCGAAAGGAAAGAATATCCCGTGCCCACGCCGAAATTGCAGAGGATGAAGGGAAGCGTATGCGTGCGGATATACTCGTTCGGGCCGATGACAGTCAGAATCAGCGAGGAGACCGTCGCGAGCGCAAGGCCCACCGTGCACAGCTCCTTTTTGCCGAAGCGCTTGGCGAGCTTCGGGATAAAGAGGATCAGCAGCACCATCGGCAGATAGGTCGAGATCGTGACGATGATCGACAGGTCGGAATTCGCAAAATAGTTTTTTGTCAGGTACTGGTTGAAGCTCGTGAACTGCAGAAGGCCGCTGATCATCAGGCCGCCGCCGGTCACCGTAAGGAAGGGACGGCTTTTGAACAGCGAACCGTAGGTAAGACCCAGATCGACCTTTCTCTTTTCGGCGGAATACTGCACCCGTTCCTTCGTCGTATAGAAGCAGGCGATGTAAGAGGCGAGCGCGACCGAGCCGAGGATCACCGCGGCGATAAAGGTCTTGTTCGGGTTCAGCACGGTTTTGAGACCGTCCGCGTCTTTTTCATAGATCAGTCCCTGCGCGACGAGCGTGACCGCAGCGCCGCCGAGACCCGCGCCGACCGAGCGCATCGTCGAGAGCAGCGTTCTGCCGTCGGGATCGTCTGTGATCGCGGAGGCGAGCGAGCCGTAGGGGATGTTCATGCCCGTATACATCATGCCGAACAGGATATACGAGATATACGCGAACACGAGCAGCACGACGTAGCTGTCGACAAAGTTCTGCAGGTTGAAGAAGCAGATCATGATCGATGCCGCCAGCGGGAAGGAGACCGTGCGCAGATACGGGCGGAATTTGCCGTTCTTCGTCGGCCGGTGATGGTCGACCAGCAGACCCCAGAGGGGGTCGTTGACCGCGTCCCACAGACGCGTCGCAAGGAACAGGATCGTGAGATCCCGGCTGATCTGCGTCGCGGAAACGCCGTGCCCGGGCAGAAGATTGTCGGTATAGAACACCTTGAGATAAGTGGAAACAAATGTGAGAACAAACAGGTTGCCCATGTCGCCGAAGGCGTAGCCGAACGCTTCCTTCAGCCCGATGGCATTGGGATGTCGGGGACCTGACGCAGGTTTCGATTTTTTCATTGAAACGCCTCCCGAAAATAATAACTATATCGATATTTTACTCCATAAAGAGCCTGTTGTCAATCAAAACGAAACAATCCCGCAGACGTTTTTTCAAAAACGGGGCAAATATCTATTGCGTTTCGTTTTTCGGTCTGCTATAATAAATAAAAATATACTGGAGTAAAAGTATTTTTGCGGGGGCATCGATATGACAAGAAGCGAAGGCAGAGAGCAGGCGTTCGTGCTCGTGTTTGAGAATATTTTCAATCCGGACGCCGGAGTTGAAGAGATCGTTGACGCAGCGTCTGACAGCGACGACGTAATTCATCCCGACGAATTCGCGATCGGTCTTGCACAGACGGTATTCGATCACCGCGATGAGGCGGACGAGGTCATCGAAAAATTCGCCCGCGGATGGAAGGTCAGTCGTCTTGCGAAAGTCAGTCTGGCGATACTGCGGCTTGCGTTCTGTGAAATCATGTATTGTGATGACGTTCCCGCGGGCGTTTCCGTCAACGAGGCCGTCGAGCTTGCAAAAAAATATGCGACGGAAAAAGAAGCGTCTTATATCAACGGAATTCTCGGCGCTTATCTCAGAAGCACGGATGAAAAATGAAAATTTATCTCGGAACGGATACAAGCTGTTATACAACCTCCGCAGCTTTTTATGACGCGGAGAGCGGCAAGGCTTATTCGGAACGCCGCCTTCTGCCGGTCAAACCGGGTGAAAAGGGCATTCGTCAGAGCGACGCGGTATTTCATCATACCGCGGCTTTGCCGGAAATGATCCGGGCGCTGACAGCGCGGATCGGAAGCGTTTCGCTCTCGGCTGTCGGCGCGTCCGATCGTCCTTCGAATATCGCGGGCTCCTATATGCCGTGTTTTACCGTAGGCGCGGGGCTTGCCGCGTCAATCGCCTCGCTGAACGGAATTCCCGCGTATTATCAGTCGCATCAGCACGGTCATATCGCCGCCGCTCTTTTCGGCGCGGGAAGACTTGATCTGATCGATACGACTTTTCTTGCGTTTCATATTTCCGGCGGTACGACCGAGGCTGTATTCTGTAAACCGGATCATCAGGCCGTCTTTTCCTGCGAACGGATTCTTTATTCCACAGATCTTAAAGCAGGGCAGGCGATTGACAGAACGGGCGTAATGCTCGGTTTACCGTTTCCTTCGGGCAGGGCGCTGGACGAGCTTTCTTTGCAAAGTGAAAAAAGATTTAAGATAAAACCTTCTGTGAAAGACGGATGTCCGAGTCTTTCCGGCGTTCAGAATAAAGTCGAAAAAATGAAGATCGACGGTGACGCCGACTGCGATATCGCCTTATTTTGTATAGAAAGCGTATCAGCCGCGATCAAAGCGATGCGCGACGCGCTGAAAGAAAAATATCCCGGATTACCGATCGTGTATTCCGGCGGCGTTACGGCGAACACGATCCTGCGGCGCGAGCTCTCGGACGCCGAAAGTATTTTCGCTCCGCCGGAATATACCGGCGATAATGCCGTCGGCGCGGCGGTACTTGCTGCGTTGAAGCATCAAAATCATAATTGAGGATAAGATGAGCTCATGGAACAATCCGCGCTTTCGGTTTCTCAGCTGAATTTTTTTATTAAATCGTTGTTTGAATCCGAACCGCGCCTCAGGCGGGTGACCGTTTCGGGCGAGATTTCGAATTTTGTCAATCATTATAAAACCGGTCATTTATATTTTTCGCTGAAGGACGATACCTCTTCGATTAAGGCGGTGATGTTCCGCTCGGATGCGTCAAGGCTGAGTTTCAGGCCTGAGAACGGAATGGAGGTGCTGCTTACCGGCAGAGTCTCCGTTTATGAACGCGACGGCGTGTATCAGATCTATGCGGAAAAAATGATTCCCGCGGGCGCCGGCGCGCTTGCGGCGGCATATGAGCAGTTGAAGAAAAAACTCACGGCCGAAGGGCTGTTCGACTCGTCAAAAAAACGGCAACTGCCGCTTTATCCGCGCAGAATCGGCGTAATCACCTCTCGCAGCGGCGCGGCAGTTCGCGATATTTTCAATACGCTTTCGAGAAGATGGCCCGTCGCTGAGATTTCGCTGTATCCCGTGCTCGTACAGGGAACGGGAGCTGCGGAATCAGTCGCCGCAGCAATTGCCGAAGCGAACGAAAGAGGAACGGACGACGTCCTGATCATAGCCCGCGGAGGCGGTTCCGCCGAGGATCTGTGGGCGTTCAACGAAGAAGTTCTCGTGCGCGCCGTCGCAGCCTCTGAGATTCCTACAGTTTCCGGCGTCGGTCATGAGACGGATTTTACTCTATGTGACTTCGCGGCGGATCTGCGCGCTTCCACGCCGACGGCCGCGGCTGAACGCTGTTCGCCGGATATCAAAGAGGAGTTTTATTCCGTTAAAAGACTTGATGATCGATTAAAAGACGGCTTCTTTCGACGCATCGACGATATGCGGTATTCGCTGCAATCCTTCGGCGTTGACAGGGTGAAAAACAGAATCGTCGCGATGATCGACGGCGGCAGTCAGTATGTAGACAGCCTTGACAGCCGTATGACTTTGAAAATGAGCGCGAAGCTTGACTCTTCGCAGCTCGACGTCGCGCGTCTTGCCGGCGCGCTCGATCTGTTGAATCCGATGAAAATCCTTTCCCGCGGATACGCAGTCTGTGAAAAGGACGGCGGCGCGGTCAGAGATATTTCATATCTGTCGGTCGGCGACGAGATCACGCTGCGCATGATCGGCGGCAGCGCGGAATGTACCGTTAATGAAAAGAAGGAGTTTGAAAATGAATGATATTTATGAAAATATGTCTTATGAACAGGCGGTCGACGAGCTGAGCCGTGTCGTTTCGAATATGGAGAGATCCGACGCCACGCTCGAGGAGCTGCTGAAACTCTATGAGGAAGGTTCCCGTCTTGCGGTATTCTGCGCGAAAAAACTTGACGATGCAAAAAAAAGAGCGGCTGAAATTGCCGGCGCGCTCAGCGCGGAGGCGGAAATATGAGTAAACTTCCCGAAAAGTATTTATCATTGATCGACGTATCGCTTTCGGTATTTTTGCCGGGGGACGAAGATGGGGATCTTCCGGTCGGCGAAATGATGGCGTATTCGCTGAAAAACGGAGGAAAACGCATTCGCCCGGTTCTGACGCTTGAGTTTTGCAGGCTTTGCGGAGGAAGTCCAGAAAAAGCGCTTCCGTTTGCCTGCGCGCTTGAATATATTCATACTTATTCGCTGATCCACGACGATCTTCCCTGTATGGATAATGACGATTTCCGCCGCGGTCAGCCTTCGTCGCATAAAAAATTCGGCGAGGCTAACGCCCTTCTTGCCGGCGACGCGCTCCTGACGCGCGCGTTCGGTATCCTCGCAGAGGCCGAGCTTCCTCCTTATTTCATTGTTCGGGCGGTTGACGCGCTTGCGGACGCGGCGGGAGCGTTCGGTATGATCGGCGGGCAGTATCTTGACCTGGCGGGCGAGAATAAATCGCTTTCCGTAGATGATTTAAGGCGGATCGACGAGCTGAAAACGGGCGCTTTGATTAAATGTGCCTGTCTTCTCGGCTGTATTGCGGCAGACGCGGATATTGACAGCATTGACGCCGCCGAAGCGTATGCGGAAAATCTGGGCGTCGCTTTTCAGATCGTTGACGATATTCTCGATGTGACCGCTGATGAGGATTATCTCGGTAAACCCGTGGGCAGCGATGAAAAAAACGGTAAAAACACCTACGTTACTCTGCTCGGGCTTGAAGGCGCGGCGGCACAGGCGGAAAAGTATACGGCCGACGCGCTCAATGCGCTTGATTTCTTCGGTGATCGCGCTTCGGATCTGAAGCAATTTACGAGATCTCTTCTCGAAAGAGCGAAATAATAACGGATATGGAAGAAAAAACGGAAAAATCAAATCTTCTCTCATCGATCGCGTCTCCCGAGGACGTTCGCCGTCTCTCCCGGGAACAGCTTCCCGTTCTCGCGCAGGAGATTCGTGAGACGCTGATCGAGACGGTCTCACAGACCGGAGGTCATCTTGCCTCGAATCTGGGCGTCGTCGAGCTGACGATCGCGCTGCATCGGGTGTTCCATTCGCCGAAGGATAAAATCGTCTGGGACGTGGGACATCAGACTTATGTGCATAAGCTGCTGACCGGCAGATACGACCGTTTCGGAACGCTTCGATCCGAGGGCGGTATTTCGGGCTTTTCCCGACCGGATGAGAGCGAGCACGATATGTTTTTCAGCGGGCACAGCAGCACTTCCGTTTCCTCTGCGCTCGGTATCGCCGAGGCGAACAAAATCAAAGGAAATAAGAATTATGCTGTGGCGGTTCTCGGAGACGGCGCGTTTACCGGAGGTATGGTATATGAGGCTCTGAACAACGCCGGCCGTTCGGGAACCCGTCTGATCGTAATACTGAACAACAACGAGATGTCGATCTCCAGAAACGTCGGTGCGATGGCGCGATATCTTGCGCGTATTCTTTCCCGTCCGTCATACTCGCGTCTGAAATCACGTACCGAAAGATTTCTGAATCATATCCCGCTGATCGGCAAACCGCTCTCCGATGCGGTTTCCTTTACAAAATCTCACATCAAGAACTTTATTTACTCAAGCACGATGTTCGAGCAGTTCGGTTTCAGATATATGGGGCCGATCGACGGGCATGATATCGACGCTCTGTGCGACGCGCTTGAAGGCGCGAAGGAACAGAATCGCCCGGTGCTTCTGCATATCCGTACCGTGAAAGGTAAAGGATATGATTATGCCGAAAAAGAACCGACGCTGTATCACGGCGTCTCGAAGTTCGATATAGATTCCGGCGAGCCGATCATGTCCGGTGACAATTATTCGAAGGCTTTCGGTGAGTTTCTGACGGAGATGGCACAGAAAGATAAAAGGATCTGCGCCGTGACCGCGGCGATGTCTGTCGGTACGGGGCTTTCGCCTTTTCAGGAAAAATATCCTGAAAGATTCTTCGACGTGGGAATTGCCGAAGAGCACGCCGTAACGTTCTGCGCTGGGCTTGCTCGCGTCGGGATGCTTCCGGTGTTCGCGGTTTATTCCTCGTTCCTTCAGCGTTCTTACGATCAGATCGTTCATGACGGAGCGCTGCAGGGGCTTAAAATGGTTGTTGCGGTCGACCGCGCGGGTTTTGTCGGCGACGACGGGGAGACGCATCAGGGGATCCTCGACGTACCGTTTCTCAATACCGTCCCGAATATTACCGTCTTTTCACCCGCATCCTACGCGGAGCTTCGCAGCGCGTTCGTAAAGGCGTTTTATCATACGGAAGGAGCGGTGTTTATCCGTTATCCGCGCGGCGCGCAGGAAGAACTGCCCGAAGATTATATTTATTCGGAAAATGATTTTGACTTATACGGCGATGAGGACGCACCGATCTGTCTTGTCACGTACGGAAGAGTTTTTTCATACTGCTGCAAGGCGAGAGAATCGCTGCGGGACCTGAAAATAAAAATCATTAAGCTGAATAAAATCAAACCGATCTCTCAGCAGTCGGTCGAAGCGGCATTCGGTTCCGAACAGATATTCTTTTTTGAGGAAGGGGAGCGCAGCGGCGGCGTGGGCGAAGCGTTCGCGCTTCGTCTTGAAGAAGCCGGATATCGCGGAAAGTATGTGCTTACGGCTGTGCCCGATACTTTTGTCGCGCAGGCTTCCCCTATGGCGCAGCTTCATAAATATAAGCTTGACGCCGAGGGCATTGCCGGAACGATCACGGAGAAAAACAGTGATGAGGCTTGACGTTTATCTTGCCGAACACGGTCTTTGCCGCAGCCGTTCGCGGGCGGCCGAGATGATCCGTAAAAGTGAAGTACGCGTAAACGGAAAAACCGAAACGAAACCGTCGTTTGAAGTTCCTGATGGCGCATCGGTTGAAATGTCGCAGGATACGGGTTTTGTCGGCAGGGGCGGAGAAAAGCTGGAGTGCGCGGTTCAGCAATTCGGACTGGACCTTGTGGGGAAGATCTGCGTTGATCTCGGCGCTTCCACGGGCGGTTTTACGGATTGTATGCTTCGTCACGGAGCTTCCAGAGTCTTTGCCGTTGACGTCGGCACAGGTCAGCTTGCTCCGTCTCTCGTTGCCGACGAACGCGTTGTGAATATGGAGAATACGAATATCCGGTATATGGATCCCGCTTCGGTCGGTCCTGTCGGTTTCGCGGCGGCTGACGTTTCGATTATCTCTTTGAAATATATTTTTCCCGTCATGCGATCCATGCTCGCCCCTGACGCCTGCGCGGTTTGTCTTGTAAAGCCGCAGTTCGAGGCGGGCAGGGAATATATCGGCAAAAACGGCGTCGTTAAAGATAAAAAAGCGCGTTATGCCGCAGTGCAAAGCGTCGTCGGATATGCGCGTGATAACGGAATGTATCCGGTCGGTTTTACCGAGTCCCCGATCAAAGGCGGCGAAGGCAATACAGAGTATTTACTGTGTCTCACTCTGTCGGCAGAGAAAGAACGTACTATAGATACGGAGATGATCTTACGATGAAAACAGCGATCGATCCTAATTTAACAAGAAAAGGAGCGGCGGACGCTGCCGAAAAAATCTGTCTGACGCTGAAAAGATACGGCGCGGAAGTCGTGTTTGCTCCCGGCTGTGAGGATCTGGCGAAAAAAACTGGTACCGAAGCAGCTTCCGACGACGGATTTTATGCCGACTGCGATATCGTGATCGCGGTGGGCGGCGACGGATCGATCATCCGAACAGCCAAGTTTGCCGCACGTTACGGAAAGCCCGTTCTCGGCGTCAATGCAGGCAACGTCGCTTTTATGGCGGGTCTTGAAGCGAATGAGCTCGAAATGCTGCGGGCGCTTGAAACAGGGGAGTATTCCGTCGACTCGCGTATGATGCTGACCGTGGAGATCATCACGAACGGTGAAGTAGTGAAAACGGTAAACTGCCTGAACGACGCAGTTTTCGCCCGCGGCGCTGGGATTTATCTGACGGAAATAGCGGTTGATTGCGACGGCGTTCCGGTCAATACTTTTCGTGCGGACGGAATTGTTTTTGCGACGCCGACCGGTTCCACGGCCTATTGCCTTGCAGCCGGCGGACCGATCGCGGAACCGACGCTCGAGAGCATTATTTTTACGCCGATATGTTCTTATTCGATGTCGTCGAGATGTATCATTTTTTCCGAAAAACGCACGCTTACCGTCAGACCGACGAGTGAAAAACGTCCTCTGTTTCTTTCCGCAGACGGTGAAGATGAGATCCCGATTCCGTTCGGCAGCTGTGTTCGCATTTCAAAATGTGAAAGATATGCAGATTTCATTCGTATTAAGAATGATGAATTCTGGCGTGTTTTGCAGGATAAAATCGAAAAATAATCTGAATAAAGTTTTTATTTGATTTTATACTTGAAAAAATATTCATTATTTGATTTAATATACATACAGCGCGGAAGCATTTTTTAAGTGAAAAATTGCGTTTCAGGCAGACAAAATAATGCCCTCGGAGGAACATAATGAAGAAAGACAGACATGCGTTAATCCTCAGACTGATTGAGCAAAACAATATCAGCACACAGGATGAGCTTCTCGAAAAGCTGCTCGAATGCGGCGTAAATGTGACGCAGGCTACGGTTTCGCGCGATATCAAGGAACTGAAACTGATCAAACGCCCCTCCGCGAACGGGCTCTATAAATATTGCGTCGCGGAAAGCGCTCCGGCGGACAAAGCGAACTCAAAGTATTATAATATTTTTATGCAGTCTGTGTTGTTTGTTGACTATGCGGGCAATTTTTGCGTGCTAAAGTGTCAGCCCGGCACGGCGAACGCCGCATGTGCTGCGTTGGATTCGTTAAGATTTGAAAGCATTGTCGCAACGCTCGCCGGAGACGATACGGTTTTTGTGCTCTGCCGCACAGAGGCGGAAGCCGCTGCGACAAAGGAAAAGATGGAAAGTGTTCTGAAGGCGTAATATGATATGCTGACCGAGCTGACGATCGAGAATATCGCTGTTATTGAAAAAACGTCGATTTGCTTCGGCGCCGGGTTCAACTGTCTGACAGGCGAGACCGGCGCGGGTAAGTCCATTATAATCGACGCCGTGAACTGCGTTACCGGAGAAAAGACCTCCCGTGAGCTGATTCGTTCGGGAGAGAAAAGCGCCTCGGTCACCGCGGTGTTTACCTGTCTTACAGAGAATACGCGCTCACTGTTGTCGGAAAACGAGATCGATCCCGGCGACGGTGAGCTTATCGTATTTCGGCGTATTTACGCTGACGGGAAAAACAGCTGCCGCGTAAACGACCGGCCGGTATCCGTCGCGTTTCTGAAGTCGCTCGGCGATACGCTGATCAATATTCACGGCCAGTCAGACAGCAGGAATCTTCTCGACAGCGATAAGCATTTTGAGTATATTGATATGTTTGCGCAGAACTCTGCGCTGCTTGCGGAGTACAGAAAAGATTTTGATTCTCTGAACGATATTCGACGGGAGATCCGCAGGCTTTCTGCAGACGAATCAAAGAAGCTCAAAGAATTGGATATGCTTGATTTTCAGATCGCGGAGCTTCAGGGCGCGAATTTGCGCGAAGGCGAGAAGGATGAGTTGACCTCTCGCAGAGACGCCGTCGTCAATGCCGGTAAAACAGCGGCGGCGCTGAACGCGGCTTCAGCCGCGCTTGACGGAGATGAGGAAACGCCCGGCGCGTCCGATCTGGTTGCCGAGGCTGCTGTACAGATTGAGAAGGCCGCGGAATATATTCCGGCGCTCGCGCGTTTCCCGGAGCAGCTTCGGGAGATGGGTTATATTCTTGATGAAGCTTCTTCCGAGATCGTCGCTCAGATCGATGCGAACAGTTATTCCGAAGATGAGATCAACCAGATCGAAGAACGGCTTGACAAGCTTTATAAATTAAGCATTAAATACGGCTCTACCGAGCGTGAGATGATCGAATATCTCGATGAAGCACGCCGCAGAAAAAACGAGATCGAGACTGCCGACGAGCGTCTTGAGGAATTGAACGGTTTGTTCGATATCGCGGCGGCAAAGGCAAAACAGAGCGCAAAAAAACTCTCTCATGCGCGGCGGGACGCTGCGAAGCGTTTTGCCGAAGGAGTTCGCGAGGAATTGACGGGGCTGGATATGCCGAACGCGCTGTTTGAGGTCGCAGATGAACTCGGCGCTCTTGATGAGAACGGCGTTGACAATATGTGTTTTTTGTTTTCGGCAAACCGGGGTGAGAAACCGAAGCCTCTGACAAAAACCGCATCCGGCGGCGAGCTTTCAAGGGTGATGCTCGCGATCAAGAATGTTCTTTCGGGGCGGGACGGCGTCGCCACTCTGATCTTTGATGAGATCGATACGGGTATCAGCGGCAGAGCGGCGGGACGGGTCGCCGAAAAGCTTTACGGCGTATCGCAACGCGCACAGGTGATCTGCGTGACGCATCTGGCGCAGATCGCGTCATTTGCTGATCACCATTATCTGATTGAAAAGGCTGCGAAAGACGAGAGGACTTTTACGAGTGTGACGAAGCTTGACGAAGAGGGGAGAGCGACGGAGCTCGCCCGCATCGGCTCGGGAACAAATCTCGGCGCGCTGCAGCTTGAAAACGCGAGGGATATGTTACGCAGGGCTGAAGAGTTTAAAGCGGCGTCATCTGCTCCCGGGACGGAATGAGAGTGAAATGAAAAATGAGAAATGAAAAATGAAAAATTAAGGACGGAGCTGAAGCTCCGTACCTCGATTATATATATGTATACTATATTTCCTATGCCATTTTCACTTTATCATTGTTAATTATTTTGCTTTTTATGTATCCTGATTAATATATGATTCAAGTCGCGAAGCGACTTCCGACATTCCTCACTTCTCATTCCTCATTCCTCATTAAAATCAGGTCGCGCAGCGACTTCCTTCACTTCACTCTTCACTCTACACACTCCACACTGTAAAATATAAAACGAAAGGTGAGAATAAAAATGAAATTCGGTGTTTGCGGCGGTATCGCGGAAGCGAACAAAATCAAACTCATCAAAGAGAGCGGCTACGATTACGTTGAGGGCAGCTTTCAGTATCTGGCAAACGGCAGTCCCGAAGAAAAGGCGGTTACACCAGATCTTTTGAAAGAATATGACCTGCCGTGCAAGGTTGTCAACTGCTTTCT
The DNA here is from genome assembly GCA_017429345.1 of Clostridia bacterium. GTDB lineage: Bacteria > Bacillota > Clostridia > Oscillospirales > Acutalibacteraceae > RGIG2774. The sequence continues at coordinate 26,627 of JAFRPB010000048.1, forward strand.
GCCCGGCGACCTGAAGCCTCACGGACCGAAAAAGGACAACGCGAAGCTTTACGATTATATAAAGCGCGGTCTTGAATACGGTAAGCCCATCGGCCTTGAAAAGGTCATCTTCGGCTCGGGAGGCGCAAAGCAGATCGATCCGGGCGAGGATTATTATACCGCGTTCAACGAGACGGCTGAGTTCCTGCATGATATCGTATCGCCGCTCTTTGCGGAATACGGCGTGATCCTTGCGATCGAACCGCTGCGTCCCGTAGAGTGCAATTTGATCAATACCGTGCGCGAGGGTGCGATGCTTGCCGCCGCGGCGAAAGCGGATAATATCTTCGTGCTCGCGGATCTTTACCATATGGTCGAATCCGGCGACCGCTGGGTGAATATGTACGAGCTCACGGGCAAGCTGCGCCACGCGCATATCTCCAACCCGCACAGAGGCGGCCAGCACAACCGTATCTATATGAAAAGCGTCGACGAGTTCGATTATTTCGGCTTCCTCTACGCGCTGCAGAAAGTCGGCTGCGACACATGCTCCGTCGAGGCGGGCGTGCTCGATTTCGATCAGGATATCCCCGCCGCGATCAAGGTGCTCAAGACCGTGGAGCGGATGACGGAAGTCGTTTGAGTTCGGAGTTTTGCGGCTTCGCCGCTTTTTTAGCTGTTAGCTCTTAGCTGTTAGCTGTTAACTGTTAGCTCTTTTCTCTCGGGACTCGGGACTCCGGACTGACTCACATCTCGTTTCTCGTATCTCGTATCTAATATCTCACATCTCACATTTCACATTATCTGGAGGGTATAATATGACATTATTTGAAGAATTAAAGGCAAGAGGTCTTGTCGCTCAGACGACGGATGAAGAGAAGGTGCGCGAGCTTCTCGACGGCGCGCCTATGAAGTTCTATATCGGCTTCGATCCGACGGCGGACAGTCTTCATATCGGACATTTCGTTTCGGTGATGGTTATGGCGCATATGCAGCGCGCGGGTCATACGCCGATCGCGCTGTTCGGCGGGGGTACCGGCCTGATCGGCGATCCCTCGGGAAAAACGGACATGCGCAAAATGCTCACGCGCGAGACGATCGCGTACAATATTGAGTGCTTCCGCAAGCAGATGAGCAGGCTCGTCGATTTTTCTGACGGAAAAGCGATCATGGTAAATAACGCCGACTGGCTGCTCGACCTGAATTATATCGATTTTCTGCGCGAAGTAGGCGTACATTTTTCCGTGAACCGTATGCTCGCCGCGGAGTGCTACAAGCAGCGTCTCGAACGGGGCCTGAGCTTTTTTGAGATGAACTATATGATCATGCAGAGCTACGATTTCCTCTGCCTTGCCCGCAAATACGACTGCAAGCTCGAGCTTGGCGGAGACGATCAGTGGAGTAATATGATCGGCGGCGTGGAATTGAACCGCCGCGCCGATCAGCGCGAGGTCTACGCCATGACCTTCGGACTTCTGCTTACAAGCGAAGGCAAAAAAATGGGCAAGACCGAAAAGGGCGCGGTATGGCTTGATCCCGAAAAAACGCCGCCTTACGATTTTTATCAGTATTGGCGAAATATTGCAGACGAGGACGTTTGCAAATGCATGAAGATGCTCACATTCGTTCCGCTCGACGAGATCGCGGAATATGAAAAGCTTGAGGGCAGCCAGCTCAATCCCGTTAAAGAAAAGCTTGCCTACGAGCTGACGAAGCTGATCCACGGCGAAGAGGAAGCCGAGAAAGCAAGAGCCGCCGCGCGTTCCGTGTTCTCTGCCTCGGCGGAGGACGCGCCTGAAAAGGAGATCTCCGAGGCGGATTTTACCGACGGTAAAATTCAGGTCGCTGACCTGCTCGTGAAGATCGGCGTCTGCCCGTCAAAGGGCGACGCGCGCCGTCAGATCCAGCAGGGCGGCGTCAGCGTAGACGGCGAAAAGATCGCCGACGGCTTCGCTTCGATCGAAAAGAGCGCCTTTAATAAGGGCCATGTGCTTGTGAAGAAGGGCAAGAAGGTCACGTTTAAAGTCGTTGTGTCGTGAAATCGTTTTGCGTTTTGCGTGTTGCGTGTTGCGACCGTGACGACGTGATGCGTTTTGCGAAATCGTGAAATCGTGATGTGGTGATTTCTTAATGTAGTGATATCTTGATATCATCTGAAATCGCCGACCGTCGACCGACTGCCGATCCACTGCACTTTTTCCTTTTTTCCTTTTCTCTTCGACGCGACCGACGACCGAATCACATTTATAATTCAAGCCGCGAAGCGGCTTCCTCCGCTTCACTCTGCACTCTTCACCCTGTATATGAAAGAAAGGATAATATCTATGACTCTCTATGAAGCGATCGCATCTCTCGTTGAATACGGCGTAAAAACCGGTCTGTGCGAAACGGCAGACAGGATATACATAACAAATCTTTTACTCGATTGCATGAAGCTCGATACGCTCGTGCCCGCCGAGCCGGTCGACGCGCCTCTTGAGGATATTTTAAAGGTCCTGCTCGACGACGCCCGCGCGCGCGGCGTGATCGAGGAAGGGATCGGCGCGAGCGATCTTTTTGATACGCGTCTGATGAATTGCCTGATGCCGCGGCCCTCTGAGGTGAGAAAGAAGTTCTTTACTCTGTATGAGAACAGCGCGAAGGAGGCGACGGATTGGTATTACAAGTTTTCACAGGACAGCGATTACATCCGCCGTTACAGAATTAAAAACGATCTGAAATGGGTAACGAAAACCGAATACGGAGATATTGATATCACGATTAATCTTTCAAAACCCGAAAAGGATCCAAAAGCGATCGCAGCGGCAAGAACGGCGAGAGCCAACGCCGAGAAATATCCGAAATGTCTGCTTTGCCCGCAGAACGAAGGCTACGCGGGGCACCTGAATCATCCCGCGCGTGAAAATCACCGCGTGATCCCGCTCACGATCGACGGAGGCGACTGGTATCTGCAGTATTCGCCTTACGTTTATTATAATGAGCACTGCATCGTCTTCAACGCGGAGCATGTGCCTATGGTCATCGACCGTTCCGCGTTCCGCAAGCTCTTCGGTTTTGTGAAGCTCTTTCCGCATTATTTCGTCGGCTCCAACGCGGATCTGCCCATCGTCGGCGGCTCGATCCTCACCCATGAACATTTCCAGGGCGGCGGCTACGAATTCGCGATGGCGAAGGCTCCGGTCGAGAAGACGATGTGTTTTGACGGCTATGAAGACGTGAACGCGGGAATCGTCAAGTGGCCGATGTCCGTGATCCGTCTTTCCGGCAAAGATACCGACCGCATCGTCGACCTTGCCGATAAGATCCTGACCGCGTGGCGTGCGTATACCGACGAGGATGCGTTCATATTCGCCGAAACAGACGGCACGCCGCATAACACGATCACGCCGATCGCCCGCAAACGCGGCGAAGATTATGAGATCGATCTTGTACTTCGCAATAATATCACCACAGAACAATATCCCGACGGCGTGTATCACGCGCACCCGGAGCACCATCACCTCAAGCGCGAGAATATCGGTCTGATAGAGGTCATGGGTCTTGCCGTGCTGCCTTCACGTCTTAAGACCGAAATTTCGGCGCTCGCAGACGCGATCGTCGAGGGGAAGGATATCACCGCCGACCCGCTGATCGAAAAGCACGCCGCGTGGGTGAAGGAATTCTCCGCGAAGTATGACAAAATCGACCGGGAGAACGTGGACGCGATCCTGCGCGACGAGATCGGCCTTGTGTTCTCGCAGATACTCGAACAGTGCGGGGTGTTTGCGAGAACACCGGAAGGTATGGCGCAGTTCGAACGGTTCGCAAATAGCGTGAAATAACGGCCAAAATGGAAAACAGATATGGTTTAGGAGTATATTAAGATGAAAAAAAAGATTGCAGTTTTTCTTGTACTGATAGTAGTTTTTCTTCAGCTGCCGATCTCATCTTTTGCGGCGGAATCATATAATATCACATTCGGTGTTGAATTCGGACAACCTGAAGCCCGGACTCAACTGGACATGATTAATAATCTGCGCAAAAACGATGCGTGGTATTATAATGAAGACAATACGAAATATGTACCGGAGAATTTATCGCCGTTAAGCTACGATTATCTGCTGGAAGAATACGCGATGCAGCGTGCGGCGGAGATCGCAGTCTATTATTCTCATGAACGTCCCGACGGGACGTCAAGAGGAATCGACGACTTTCCCAGCTCGTATACTTCCCGTGGGGAAAACATTGCCTACGGATATGATACCTCGGCTGAAGTGTTTGACGCTTGGTGTGAGACAAATGAAGATTACGACGGGCAGGGACACCGGAGAAATATACTCGGGAGTTTTGAATGCGTCGCCGTGGGTCACGCAATCGTTGACGGAACGCATTTCTGGGTGCAGGAATTCGGATCGCCGAAATCCGACCGTGCGTATACTGAGCCTGTAGACGGGGACCAGACCGTTGCCGTTTCGTTTGCTCCTTCAATTGTCGGTTATTATTCTGTTCATGCAGATCAGACGCCCATCCGTATCGCTGTCGGTGATACGGCCGAGATTCCCGTGCTCAGCTCCATGCAGATCGATAACGCGGGAGATACAATAAACTTATACAATTTGACGATCGAATCTGCAGATACGGTGCCGTCGATTTCGGACGAAACAATTGCGAAAATTGAAGACGGAAAAATTGTCGGCTTAACGCCGGGAGAAACAAGCGTCAATATTGCGGCATTTAACAGAGCAGATTATGTTAAAATTATAGTTTCCGATTCGATAACCTACGGGCAATGCGGTGATAACGCTTATTATACTTTGAATAATAAAACGGGCGAGCTTGTTATTTCCGGAAGCGGGAAGATATGGGATACAATGCAGACGGATAATTTTTCTTATGAATACTGCGGATACTTTAATGACGGTGAAAGAATAGTCGACCGCGGTTTTTCTTATTACTCGGATTATATCACAAGTGTGGTAATTTCCGAAGGAATTACAGAGATAGGAGACGACGTCTTTCATTTGTGCGGAAATATAGTATCCGTTGAATTGCCGGAATCGCTGGAAACGATAGGATATAGAGCGTTCAAAGGATGCAGAGAATTGAAATCCGTTGATTTGCCTGATCACATGGGGATAATAAAGGAATATGCTTTTCAGGAAAGCGGTATAGAGTATATCGATTTTTACGGACGGTGTTTCAATCTTGATCCGCACGCATTTGACGATACTCCGTTTTATGATGCATATACTTACACGGAATACGGTTGTACATATCTTGACAAGTATCTGATTCACGTGGATTTTAACTATGACGGAGAATATCGGATCAAGGACGGTACGGTCGGTTTGTGCGATCATGCGTTTGGCTCCTATGCAAATGAGTATTTAGAAGATGTTTATTGTGAAAATCTGAAAAAGATTGAGATCCCGGATTCGGTGCTCTATATCGGTGATTATGCTTTTCATGGTTGTATTAATCTGAAGGAGCTCGTATTCGGCAGCGGCGTCAGATCGATTGGATATGACGCTTTCGGAATGTGCTCGTCGCTGGAGGAAGTCTCCTTGCCGAAGGATCTGGAGTCCTTAGGCGACAACGTCTTTGTTGATTGCGGCGCCTTGACAACCGTAAAAGATTGGCCTCGCAGGGTTGGCAGAATACCGAAAAATACATTTTCCAATTGCAATGCGTTAAAGGAATTTGTGATTCCGGACAGCGTTACAACAATTGAGAGCGGTGCTTTTTGGTTCTGCAAAAGCCTTGAATCCGTTGAAATACCCGACAGCGTAACGGAAATCGGGGAGATGGCGTTTGGACAATGTGAAAATATATCAAGCATTTCGCTGGGGAAAAACGTCCGGGAGATCGGATATGAAGCGTTTGACGGAACAAGTGCGGAGAAAATCTATATTCCTGCCAAAGTGGAAGAAATCGGTTTCGCAGCATTTTATGGAAATAAACTTTCCGCTTTTGATGTCGACCGTCAGAATAAATATTTCGCTTCAGATAAATATGGCGTTCTGTTTGATAAGAATTTGACGAAACTGCTGCAGTATCCGGCAGGAAATACGCAAAAAGAGTATACGGTGCCGGAGAGCGTTAAAACAATCGGGAAAGAAGCATTTTCCTCTTGTTCCGCGCTGGAGAAAATCAATCTCTGCGACGGCTTGGAAACGATCGAAGAAAACGCTTTTTACTTCTGTTTTATCCGTGAAATGTTTTTGCCTGAATCTGTAAACAGTATCAGTGATACGGCTTTTCTGTTTTGCAAAGGATTGTCGAGATTTATTGTTGATGAACGCAACGAAAACTTCTCCTCAGATGAATCGGGAGTATTGTTTAATAAGGATAAGACGGAATTGATTGTGTATCCGTATATGAAGTATAGTTATACTTATTCTGTCCCTTCTTCCGCAAGAAAGGTTTCGCCCGGTTTCTTTGAAGCTCAGGACCTGATATATATAGATGCGTCTTGTGTTAAAAATACCAACGTTTACTGTTTGGATTGCCCGGATCTTCGTTATATAAAAATTGCGGATGATCTGACCGAATGGGATGATAATCAAACTTATCACATTTACAAGGATTGTGAATCTCTTGAAGCAATTATCATTGACGGCGAATTGTCGAAACAAACATACAGTATGCTGTATTCGCCTTATGTGAAAATTTATGCGGATACTTGTTTTGACGGTTATGAAGAGTACAAAGCGGCAGGTTTTGATACTTTTGTTCAGAAGTGCGAGTCGTGCGCCTTTGAATTAACGGAAGAGGTTCTGTTTTGTGAGTCTGAAAGAGATGGATACCGGATTTATAAATGCGTCAACTGCGGCTGCCCGAAAGTTGAAGCGGTCGCACCGATCGGTCATAGCTTTGTCGAAGTATCCGGAACGGAGTTTTGCGACGCCGAAGGGGAAGTAGTTTACCGCTGTGAGAATTGCGGTAATTATGATACTAAACCGGTTCCGGCGACAGGACACGATTGGAGTAAGTGGACTGAACTGGATGAATACTCGCATCAGAGAGTCTGTAAAAAAGACCCGACACATGTTGAGACTGCCGAGCATACGTGGAACAAGGGCAAGGTCACGACGAAAGCTACCTGCGAGAGGGACGGCGTAAAGACCTACACCTGCACCGTCTGCAAGGCGACGAGACAAGAGACGATCCCGGCGACCGGTCACGCGTTCGGCGAGTGGAAAGAGCTGAACGAAAACGAGCATCAGAGAATCTGCGCCAACGATGCAAATCACGTTGAGACCGCAGCGCATACGTGGAACAAGGGCAAAGTCACGACGGCAGCAACTTGTGAGACGGACGGCGTAAAAACTTATACTTGCACCGCTTGCAAAGCGACCAAAACAGAGAAGATTCCCGCGACCGGTCACGCGTTCGGCGCATGGACGGAGCTTGATGAAAACGAGCATCAAAGAGTCTGCGCAAACGACGCAAATCACGTCGAGACCGCAGCGCACACATGGAATAAAGGTAAAATCACGACGAAAGCCACCTGCGAAACCGAAGGCGTGAAGACCTATACCTGCACCGTCTGCAAAGCGACAAAAACCGAGGTCATTCCCGCGACCGGTCACGCGTTCGGCGCATGGACAGAGCTTGACGGCGAAAAGCATCAGCGCGTCTGCTCGAACGATCCGAGCCACATTGAGACCGCCGCGCACAATTGGAACAATGGCAAGGTCACGAAAGAACCGGCTCCCGGCGTTGAAGGGGAGATGCAGTTTGAATGCAAAGACTGCGGCACAGTAAAGAGCGAACCGGTCGAAGCACTGCCCGTTGAGACAGAGGCCCCGACGACAGAGGTCCCGACGACAGAATCTCCGACGACGGAAGCCCCGACAACGGAAGCCCCGACAACGGAAGCCCCGACAACAGTAGCTCCCACGACGGAAGCCCCGACAACAGAAGCCCCCACGACGGAAGCGCCTACAACGGAGGCCCCGACGACAGAAACTCCGACGACGGAAGCCCCCACAACCACAGAGCCGACGCAGTATTATACCCTCGGCGACGTGAACATGGACGGCAAGATCAATTCTGCCGACGCGCGTCTTGCGCTCCGCGCTGCCGCGAAGGTAGAAACGTTGACCGAAACGCAGACCCTTCTCGCCGACGTGAGCGACGACGGCAAGGTCAAGGCTGCCGACGCGAGGACGATCCTTCGCATCGCGGCGAAGCTCGAGCCGAAGCCGGAGAAGCAGATCCCCGCCGCGGCTTGATGAAATTCTCTTTTCCGACAGAGAATCCGCGCTTTGTCCCGCGAGGTTTGATAAAACCGACCGGGACAAGGCGCGGCATCCTACGCGGCGAGATCAGCCTCGTCTTCTCTCAAATCCTCGAGCAGTGCGGCGTGTTTGCCCGCATCTTCGAGGATATGGCGCAATTCGACAATTTGCGGATAGCGTAAAATAATCCGGGATCACTGTAAAATCTCCTGTTTTTCTCCGCAGATTCAGACCTGCATAACTTTCTTTTGAATATGTTGTATTTAAAACAGAGTCTCTGTTTTTTTGGCGGAGATTCTTTTTTTGTTAAAAATATATACTCGGAATAGTATGTTGACTTTATAATGTTAATATGATACATTTAATGTGTAAAATAATAGTGGTTTATAACAAAGGAGTGTTACTATGAGTTCTTTAAAAAAGGTCTTTTCAGTATTTCTTGTTGTTGTGATACTGTTTACATTTGCGCCGATGAACGGTTTTGTCGGATTAAAACTGCCCTCATGGAGATTGAATGAAACATTTGGAACTTTTCTCTCTTATATTGCTCATGCAGAAGACATGAAAGAGGGAGTATTTACTTTTAGACCTGTTGATGATGACTCAGCTATTATAGTAAAAGTTGATTCTGATGTAAGTGGATCTTTAAAAATACCGAGTGAAATCGGTGGGTATTCTGTTGTTGAAATAGCATCTGAATCGTTTAGAGAGTGTGAAAAAATAACAAGTCTTGAAATTCCTGATAGTGTTATTTCGATAGGAAATTATGCCTTTGCGAACTGTGTGTCTTTAACAAGTGTTGATCTCGGAACCGGGGTCCAGACAATGGGATGCGCAGTTTTTATGAACGATGTAAAGTTGACGGAGATTGTTGTTCCTGCATCATTAAAGAATTGCAATGGTACGGGATGGATAAGTCTATATCCCGATACGGATTATTCAAATAGCTACAGTAATGTAGGGACATTTGGCGGTAGTTATATTAAAACTGCGACA
>JAFRPB010000049.1 GCA_017429345.1 Clostridia bacterium
AATGCGCGTCTTGCTTGATCTTTGTTTCGTCATCCTGCACAGCTTTTTCTTGACAACCGTCAGGTTGCCTGCGAAAAATCTGTACAATCTGACGAAAAAATCTACTGCGCAATCCGCACGCCCGAATTGTGCGGTATTGCCCTAAAATGTAATCATTTATAACATATAACAAACGGAAAGACCGGATCGGCCCAAAAGGCTGATCCGGTCTTTCCGTACGCACACGACGCCGCGCAATTCCCGGGGAAGCTGCGCTTTTATTATTTTATCTCTATTATTATATCCACCCCAGCTTATAAAAACCGAACGCGCCGAGCAGGGCGATGACCACGCCGATGGGGATCAGCACGCCCGTGCCGATCGTGCCCGCGAGAACGACGATCATTGTCATGATCGCGATCGGCACGATACTGATGCGCCAGTGCTTCGAGAAGTACGATGCGCCGAGCGCGCCGAACAGCGCCGGCATGACCTGCCGGAAAGCGGGAGCGAAGACCGAGGTCGGATCGGTCAGCTTCGGGATGATGGGGCGCAGCGCCAGCACGAACACCGCCATGATCACGGTCGTGACGATCGCGGAGGTCGCGATCGCGATCGTCGATATGACCTCGCCCTCATCGGAATTGCTCTTGACGTCCGCCGTGTCCATCGCGGCGAGCGCGCAGGGGAGCTTGAGATTGCTGATGTTTCCGGTGGCGAAGCTCAGGTACATTCCGCCCGTGCCCAACAGGGGCGTATACGCCATCATTTCAATGATCGCCACGGGGTAACAGACCATCGCCACGGGCAGGAGTCCTTTCCCGATCGCGGAAAGCGACGGCCAAGCGCCGTAACGGATGCAGAAAACCGTCGGCACCGCCAGCAGAACGAGCAGCACGCCGAGGGACCACAGGGAGCCGAAGGTATGGACCGAATCATTATATGTTTTCGTCTTTTTCATTGCCTTATCCTCCTTTACGAGACCGCCGGGGTGATCGCCGGGGCGCGGAACTCAAAGAGGGCGATCTGCTCCGGCAGGATCTGCGCCATCAGCACGGCGACGCCCATCGCGGTGAACATCGCGATCGGCATGGCGAAGTTTTTCAGCCACCCGATATTGTGCTTTTCCGCGATCTTCGAAAGGATCAGCATCACTGCCACAGCCGAGATCAGCGTTGCGACGCTCATCAGCCCCGCGCCGTCGTAGTTATAGGTGATCGCGCCGTCCGCGCCCTCGGTGCCGGTGCCTCTGCCCGCGAGCGCCTTCGCGATGAACGCCGAAATGAGACCAATGAACGCCGCCGCAGCGAGCGCGTCGGTCAGCTTCGGGTTTGCGACCTTGTCGACCGCTTTGCCGATGCCTCTTTGCAGGCGCTTCAGGCACAGGGGCAAAAGAACCAGCGGCAGAGAGCTCGAAAGCGTCATGACCCACATCACCGCGGCGAAGGTGGTTTTTTCCGTGACTGGCACGGTGATGCTCTGCGCGCCGGCGGCTTCCAGCGCGGCGGTGGCGGCGCTCGTCTCCTGCGAGATGTTGCCGATGACCGACAGGCGGATCCACGGCAGCACGATGCCCAGTGCCGGGGCGAGGGCGATTACCGTCGCCACGATCGCCAGCGCGGGCGTGACCGTGAACAGCACGCTCTGAATGATCGTGTTGTTCATCGTGGCTTTCGGAATGCCGAGCTTTTTGCCCTGCCGCAGCGCTTTGATCAGAAAGAACAGCGACTGCGCGAGGATGAACGCGATCACGGCGAGCGCGATCACGAGCATGAAGGTGTCTTCTCTGAAGTCCATATGTTTCGTCTCCTTTGTTTGTTGAGTCCCGAGTCCCGAGATTCGAGAATCGAGATTCGAGAATTAAGGTACGAGAATCGAGAGTTAAGATACGAGAATCGAGAGTTAAGATACGAGAATCGAGAGTTAAGATACGAGAATCGAGAATTAAGATACGAGAGCCGGTTGTTCGTCGACGGTTTTTCTACATTTCACATTTCACATTTCACTTTTCACTGTTCACGCCTTCACGACCTCACGAATCCTTAAGTTCCATCAGCATCACCGAAACGTCGCCGTCGTCGCCGATCTCGAGCACGGCGTATTTTCCGTTTCGGATGCTGCCCGGGTTTACGATAACAAGATCGCCGTCCCTGTGAAAGTCCTGCGTGTGGGTGTGACCGTAGAGCGCGATATCACAGTTTTCGGCGCGCGCCGCCGCGGCGAGTCCGTCGCAGCCGTTCTTTACGTTTTCACGGTGTCCGTGGCAGCAGTAAATACGTTTGCCCGCGGCGGTCAGAATGTATTTCAGCGGCGTGTCGCCGAAAAACGTACAGTTGCCTCGCACGCGCGCGAATTTCATATTTCGCAGCTCGGGGTAGATGAAATCGATATCATCCTCGCCGTCGCCGAGGTGGATCATATATTCCGCGTCCCTGTTTCGCTGAATCGCCAGCTTGCAGGAAAACGAGTCCCCGTGGGAATCCGACATTATCAGGATCTTCAAGAATATTCGTCTCCTTTTTCGAGTATAAATTAGTATACCATATGATAAAGGACGGATGCTGTATGACCGACGCCGAAAAGCTTCTCGCCGCCGTACGGGGCGGGAAATTTTCTCCCTGTGAGCTTGCCGATATCAGTGAAAAGCTGCTTCGCGGCCTTACGCCCGAACAGCGCGCGCTTTTGCAGAGCCTGACCGCGGACGAGAAGAAAAAGAAGGAATTTCTCGCATCGGACGAAGTGAAGAATATTCTCGGAGGGAAGAAATAATGGAACTTTCCGAGCTTTTATCGTCAATCGGCGCGGAGGATATGGAAAAACTGAAGAAAACCGCGCAGGGTCTGCTCGGCGGCGGGGCGGAAAACAAGCCATCTCCGCTGGACGGGATCGATCCGCGCATGCTCGAGGTGCTTGGAAAAACCGCGAATCTGATGAGCCGCTCCGACCCGCGGTGCGACCTTCTGACGGCGCTCAAGCCCCTTTTGGGTGAGGCGCGCAGGGCGCGGGTGGACGACGCGGTACGGCTGCTGCGCATGAGCGCGCTTCTGCCGCAGGTGCTCGGTCAGGGGGGACGGAAATGAACTATACTTACGCGCAGCTCAAACAGATGCAGGAGGACGCTTCGCGCCGTGTGATGGAAATGCGGCAAAGGGCGGACGTCGCCGCGGGACAGAGCGATGAGGATATGGCGCTCGACCTGCCGCTTCAGACAGCGCCCGCAAAACCGCCCGCGGGAAAAAAAGCGGAGGATGAGAACGAGCGCGCGCTGATCCTCGCGCTGATGGCGCTGCTCGAAGCGGAAAAGGCGGATAAGGGACTGCTGCTGGCGCTTGCATATGTTTTAGATTAAATTTGATTTATCGAGGTCTTTGGCAGGATCAAAAAATAATGAGGAATTAGGAATGTCGGAAGTCGCTTCGCGACTTGAATTATAGAAAGCGTAAAAGAAAAATCGTTGTAAATCATAACATTTCTGCTTATTGTACTGTTTCTATACATGAGGTACGGGGTGAAACCCCGTCCTTCATTCCTCACTTCTCATTCCTCATTCCTCATTTGTAAATTCTGATTTATCGCGGAGCGATAAATCAGAATTTACGGCTGCCTTGCAGCCGGCTTCGCCTCGTCCTCGTTCTGAATATCGATATAATTGGTATCGGCGGCGTAGGTCCAGCGCATTTTAAAGGGGGCGCAGGCGCCGTCGATCGGGATGAACAGCTGCTCCCGCGCGCCGCGGAAGACCTCGTGCTTCAGATCGAGTTCGCCCGCGTCCGTCAGCGCGGCGGCGCTGCCGCAGGTATATTCGGCGAAATGCCCGTAGAATTCGATCCGGATTCTGTCCTTCGTCCGTTCGACCGTGCCGCCCGCGAACGCGGCGAGCGTGCCGAAGGGAATGAACCACGTCCCGTCTTTGAAAACGGGGATCGTCTCGCGCATGGCAAGCCCGATATCGACGCCTTTGAACGTCAGGCGCGTGCGCGAATACTTCGGAGCGACGGCGGTCGGTGTGATCGTATCGCGGGTTTTGTCAAGCGTGAAGTCATCGACGATCCTGCCGTCGTCAAAAAAGCCAGTGATGTGTATTTTTTCTCTGCTAACGTGTACGAGACCGAACATTGAGACGTGCTCCTCCTGCGGGCAGAAGGCGGCGTGCCAGATCTTCTGCATCGAACCGCAGGGCGGGTTGTCGTTGCTCGAGCCGAGCATATAATGCACCGTACCCTGCGAGGGGCGGTCGTACATGTTGTCGCCGCGGATCGGGAAGGTGCGGGCAAAATTGTGCTCGTGCCCCGCAAAGAGGATATCCTGCCGCTCCATTGCCGGGCGAAGATAAGGATACGCGTCGAAATTATGCCCCTCGGGGATCGACGGATAGATCGGAAAATGGTATACGCCGAGTTTCCAGGTCTTGTCCGTCTTGTCGAGGTCGTTCATCGACCAGGCGTTGACGAGCTCCGGCTCGTTCACGCCGTAGACCGTGAAATGGCAGTTGCCGTAATCAAAGGCGTAATTTTCCGGTTCCCATCCCGCGGGGCCGTTTTTTGTATAGGAGTATTCGAGCTGCGCGTTGAAGAATTCGGCGGGTTCGGCGTAATAGCGGCCCTGTTCGGTCGGAAAATACTGCTTAAAGCCCCGGTTGTCGTGGTTGCCGCAGCTCATCATATAGGGAAGCCGCTCGATCACGCCCTCCATCCCCTCGAACATCGCGTTCCACTGGATCTCGTGCTGTCCGCAGTTGGTGTTGTCGCCGAGGGTCAGAATAAAACGCACCTCGGGATGCTCCGAGAGAACGCGCTTCAGCAGTTTGTTGAAGGGTTTGTAATCCGGGTTTTCGTGGCAGTCGTCCTTTTGATGGTCGGCAAGCAGCAGAAAGGTGAAATCGTCGCAGATCTCCTCCTGCGTCGAGAACGAATACTCTGCCGAGCGGACGCCCGCGCCGCCGCAGGTGTAACAGTATTTCGCGCCGGGCTTCAGCCCCGTCAGCTTCGCCCAGAAAATATGCGACGTGCTCACGTCCCCCGTGAAGGGCTTCATGATCGCTTCGGCGGTGAATTTTTGATCGCTGCCCGCTTTGCGGTATTCGACGTATCCGTCGGCGACGCTCGTATCGGTGCGCCACGTCACGGTGATCTCCGTGCGCGGATCGCCCGAAAAACCGAGCATGATATGGTCGGGCCGCGGCCCCGCGAGCCGGTAGTTGATCTGCATAAATATCCACCTCTTTTGTATTGTAGCATAGATGAGAATAAAAATAAAGAGAGAAATTCTGATTTATCGGGATGTAAGGCAGTAGGCAATAGGCAATAGGCATTAGGTAACAACCGAGGCGCACTGCGTAAAATTGACAAGTCTATTGCCTAATGCCCAATGCCTAATGCCTGTAAATTCTGATTTGTCGGGCTTCGCCCGACAAATCAGAATTTACAA
>JAFRPB010000050.1 GCA_017429345.1 Clostridia bacterium
AGGGGGTACGTGTTTTTTGAGCGGGAGAGGGAGCTGTTTTTGGAGGAAATTAGTTTTTAATAAAAATGAAAAATGAAAAATGAAAAATTAATGACGGGCTCCGCCCGTACCCGATCATATATGATCGTTAAAAATGCGATTCAGTGCTTTTAAAACTATCATCGTATATTCTTTTCACAAGTACCCATTTTACAGAATTTATAATAAAAAGGCGCGAAGCGCTTTTCCGAAATTTTACATTTAACATTTTTCATTTTTCATTTGGTTGAATAAGGGACGATGATCTCGATAAAATATAAAATTCAAGGAGTTGATTATATGAAAATAAAAACGATAAAAACCCTCCCTCCGACGCCCGGCAACGCCCGCAACAGCGAGGGGGATTTCATCCGCTTGGCCGACGGGCGCATCCTGTTCGTCTATACCCGCTACGACGAGGGCGGGGGAGACGGCGACGCGGCGAACCTTTACGGTATGATCTCGACCGACGGGGGAGAGAGTTTTTCCGATCCGTTTCCCGTCTATTCGCGGGAAAAACTCTTCGCGGACAATATTATGAGCGTGACGCTGCGGCGGATGGATAACGGCGAGGTCGGTCTGTTTTTCCTCGTGAAAAAATATCCGCAGCAGTGCAGGCTTTTCCTGATTCGTTCCGCGGACGAGGGCAAAACCTGGTCCGCGCCCGCCGCCTGCATCCCGCACCGCGGCTATTTCGTCGTGAACAACGACCGCGTCGTGCGTCTTTCCTCCGGCAGATGGATCGTCCCCGCGGCGCATATCCCCGTTCTGACCGAAGACGAAACGGAACAAGCGTATTTCGACGGCGCGAATTCCATCGTCCGCTGGTACGTCTCCGATGACGACTGCCTATCCTGGCGCGCAGCGGGCTGCTGCCGTCCCGGCGGGGGATATCAGCGCACCTATACCGGGCTGCAGGAGCCGGGCGTGATCGAACTGAACGGCGGCGTTCTCTGGGCGTATTTCCGTACCGGCGAGGGGCGGCATTACGAGGCGTTTTCTTTCGACGGCGGCGAGAGTTGGACCGATACGCAGCCCTCGCGCTTCACCGGGCCCGACTCGCCCCTGAGCATGAAACGCCTGTCGGACGGGCGTCTGTTTGCGGTGTGGAATCCCGTGCCGCTGTACAACGGGCGGCCCCGCAACGTCAAAGGTGTGTGGAACGGCGGCAGAACGCCGCTGGTCTGCGCGTTCAGCGAAGACGACGGAAAAACCTTCTGCGAGCCGATCGTCATCGACGACGACCCGGACCGCGGCTTTGCCTATACCTCGATCTTCGAGACGGACGACGGCGCGATCCTGCTCGCCTTTTGCGCCGGCGGCGTGGATTCTCAGGAAATGCTCGACACGCTGCGGATCGCAAAACTGCATCCGTAAACGGCCGTCAAAAAAATATTGCATTCTTCCCCGCAATAAGATATAATTATAAAGTAAAGTCAGTTTGATGGAGGCCTGTGTCTATGCCTGCTCAGTATTCCGTATCGCTCGCGAAGACGATCCGCGAGCAGGGTTATGAATCGCTGTATATGCCCCGGGATCCGGGGGAGCTTTATATTACTTCGAAAGAGGTCAACCGGCCGGGCCTTCTGTTCGCCGGCTACGACGGGTATTTCAATCCCGACCGTCCGCAGTTTATCGGCCTTGCGGAAAAGGGATATTTCGACTCGGTGACGGACGCCGAGCGCGACGCGAAGATCAATCATTTCATGTCCAAAAAGCCTTGCGTCGTCATTATCACGCGCGGGCTTGAACCCATCGGAAATCTTCTTGAAAAAGCGAGAGAATACGGCGTTCCGCTTCTGCGAACGCAGAACAGCACCTCCGACGCGATGGCGAGCATGATCTCCTTTCTCGGCGTGCAGCTCGCGGAGCGCATCACACGGCACGGCGTATTGGTCGAGGTCGCGGGCGAGGGCGTTCTGATCCTCGGATCGAGCGGCGTCGGCAAGAGCGAAACGGCGGTGGAGCTCGTCAAGCGCGGTCACCGTCTGATCGCAGACGACGCGGTGGAGATCCGCAAGGTCTCGTCGAAGAGTCTCGTCGGCTCCGCGCCGGATAATATCCGTCATTTCGTGGAGCTGCGCGGCGTGGGCATCGTGAACGTGATCCGCACCTTCGGCACCGCGGCGGTCAAGATGACCGAGAAGATCGATATGGTGATCCAGCTGGAACAGTGGGATCCCTCCGCCGTATACGACAGGCTCGGACTCGACGAGGATTTCGTCGATATCATGGGCGTGAAGATCCCTGCGACGATCGTCCCTGTCAAACCCGGACGCAACCTTGCCATCATCATCGAAGTCGCCGCGGTCAGCAACCGTCAGAAACGCATGGGCTACAACGCCGCGCAGGAGCTGATGGCAAATCTCGGCATGGGCGATTTCCAGCCCGACGCGAGGGAGCTGGATATCTGGAAAGGATGACAATAATTCGGAATTCGGAATGCGGAATTCGGAATTATGGCAACACCGCACAATTCGGGCGTGCGGATTGCGCAGTAGATTTTTTCGTCAGATTGTACAGATTCTCCGCAGGCAACCTGACGGTTGGCAAGGAGAAGATGTGCAATATGACGGAACAAAGATCAAGCAAGACGCGCAT
>JAFRPB010000051.1 GCA_017429345.1 Clostridia bacterium
CTGTTCACCGTTCACTGTTCACCGTTCACTGTTCACCGTTCACTGTTCACCGTTCACTGTTCACTGTTCACTGTTCACCGTTCACCGTTCACCGAACCGTCACAAACACACCCTCGCCGGGAGCGAGCAGCAACGTCATCGTGTCGCCGTTTATAACGGTTTCTTCGCCCATGCGATAAAGGGTGATCTCGCTTGCGCCTTCGAATGTGACTTTGAACGAAGCGCTCTTGTCTTTGAATTCCTCATACATATTCGTGAAGACGTAGGCGTTCCCGTCGCCGTCCTTCTCGTCAAATACGCCGATCAGCAGCGGATCGACCGTTTCGATGCGCGGCTTGTCTTCGTCCTTGACGCCCACGAGCTGCAGGTTCGCGCCGGCGGCGCGCGCCTTGTTGGTGATATAAGCGCCCTTGTGCGCGTAGTTGCCGTAAACGTCGGCGAATGCGGCAAGCTCCTTGTTCGCCTGCTGCACCGCATAATAGGTGTCGGTGCGCTCGCCTGCGTCGCTGATCAGATGGGAATCACCGTCCCACCAGCCGGTGTAGTAGCATGCGTAGATGATCGCCTTGGGACCGAACGCCAGCGTGACGTAGTTCTGCCAGCGCTGATCGCGCTCGGTGTCGCAGTATTTCATGCCGCCGTCGGCAAGTCCCGCCGCCTGGGTGATGACCCAGTAATCGATGTTGTTTTCTCTGCACGCCTCAGAGAGAATGTCGAGGTTGCGCAGCCATTTATCGTAGGAAGCTTCCTGCTTATGCGTTTCTGCGTTCCAGTGCAGCGGATAGATATCGACGGAGAGAATGTCGAGATCGAAGGTGCCGAGATAATCCGAAACGTGCTTGCGGTAACGGATCGAATCGCTGTTGAGCGAGTCGACGGTGGTCAGGTCGTTCGCGCCGAACACGTCGTCCGCAGTCTCGCCGAGCTGTTCGCTGTTCGCGTACATCGGGAAGAGGTTCACGTAGGGGAGTCTTGTCGCGTCGCGCTCGAACTCCGCCGCCACGCCCGCGGCGACTTCTTCAAACTGCAGCGCGGAGGGCTCGTCACGGTAGTTGATGCCCCAGACGCAGGGATTCGTCAGCGATTTGTTGTAGCCGGTGCCCTGCGCGATGATACCGATGCCGTTTTCGTCGCAGAAGGAGAGCACGTCGTCGGTAAGGTCGCCGCCGCCGGTCTGCACGAAGAATTCAAGTCCGGCGTCGCGGAACCATTCGAACATTTCCATATGATTGGAAACGCCGGTGTTCATGCAGTATGCGCCGATGAGCAGCTTATCGCGGTCAAAGACGTAATCTCTGCGGGTGACTTCGACCGGCGTTTTGTCGGTCGAGCCGAGCACGGAAGCGCCTGTGCCGAAGAACGCCATAATGAGCGCCATTAAAAATGAGAACAAACGAATGATGGATGCCATAAAAAAACCTGCTTTCTGTATTTGATATGCGGTTCCATATTAACACATCGAATCCGATTTGTCAATTTTTTCGGCTGAATAATACGGAAACTCATTTTTTTCGCCTGCGCGTCCGCTCCGCGCACAAAACTAATTGATTTAAAATATTGATTATTTTAATTATTTATATTGACCTTATATGGATAAGTATGATAATATACATATGTATAAAAAGAGAAAAAGGGATCTCACGAAAAGAGGTTTGTTATGAGCGTTCCTTCGTTCCTGAAAGCGTTTCTCAGCATTCTTTTGTCTGTCTTTACGCTGATCTGCACGGATTTCTCCCGCGCGGTCGTCTGTTCGGACAAACCGGCGGCTCCGTCCGGCGCGCCCGAAGAAGCGGAAGATCTCGAACCTGCCGCGGAAGATCCCGAAGTGCTCGTCAGAGTCTCCGACAAGCTCGAGCTGCCGCTGATCACGAAAGCGGCGCATACGGATTCGATCGTGAATGATCTGAACGCCGACCTTCTCGGGGACGCGTCCGGCGAGAGTCTTCACGCGCAGGCGTTCGCGCAAGTCTTTGATAAAATTGTTATTTTCCGCGCGGGCGAAAACTATAACACCGCATATGTACGCGCAGCTCCGGTCGCGATCGACGAAAGCGTTCTTCAGACCGAAACGGGTTATTATATCCCGCTTTCCGCGCTCGGCGCCGTCTTCGGGGGAGCGTATTCCGAAACGGATCACGAAACTGTCCTTGCCGCGGACAAAATGACCGTGACCGCGGCGGGAGAGCGCGCGTATCTGCACGCTGCGGGCGAAGAATATACCGAAGCCGATGAGATCGAAGCGCTTATTTCCTCCGGCGAAAGCATATCTGTTAATGTGAAGGACGCGGCAAAGCTGTATGACCTGACGGAATACCACACGGATTCCGGGCTTGTGTTCTTCTCCGCGGGGCAGGCGTTTGATCCGGTTCGCGGCTATTATATCGCCGAAGAGGCGGAGAAGCTGTACCTTTCCGAAGCGGACGCGGCGGCGTATTCGGCGAACATGTTTGTCGATATTCCCAATATCGCGGTCGGCGACGCGCGGAACGTCACGGCGTATTCCTATCCTGCGCTGGATATCAACGCGAACGTCGCGGCGTACGCTTCCCAGGGCGTTGAAACGGCAGTCGCGCTCGGTCCCGCCATCGTCGCGGGGCAGGGCGAGGACGCCTCCAACTATACCGTCGTGCGCGTATTCGACCGGTATCAGACGCTGCACACGCAGTTCAGCGCCTATCCGGCGACGGTGCGGGGCGGCGTTCAGGTCGCCGCGGCGAGAAGCGGGGACGAATTCCGTATCCTTACGGCTCCCTTCACCTCGAAAGAGGTCAAAGAGCTGCGCTGCTTCGACGCGAACGGCGCGTTCCGCTTCACCGTCTCTCCCTCCGGGAGCGCTCCCTACGCGATCGCCTCCGGCGCCTTCCTCGGCGAGAAAGAGGTGTTCGCCGTTACGAGCAGAAACTGCAGCGCGAAAAACCGCGTGATCGAGTTCTTCTCGGCGGCGGACGGCAGCCTGATCCGGGCTGAAAAGCTTCCCGTCCGGCTGATCGCCGGCGTGCTGCTCTCGGCGGACCGCGTATCCGAAGACGGCGATTCGCTTCTGATCTATGCGCAAAACAATATTCTCGCCTACCGGTACGGCAGAGACGGCCTTACCGAGCTTTCCCTTGCAGTGAAGCAGGTCAACGGCGTTTACGCCTCCGCCTTCGGCGGCTATATGACGACCTGCGACGCGGACGATATCAACAGGGCGTTCTCCGAAACGACGGAATATAAAGACTGCGAAGTGCATACCGTCAACGTCGGCGCGAAGGAGAATCTTTTCGTCAGCACTGCCGCGGACGAGGGCGGCGAATACGTCAAAAAAGGGCAGTTCTGGCACGCGCGCCTTGAGTTCGCGACCGCCGCGCACAGCGACACAACGCCCGGCGACACTTCGTCGATCCGCAAAAACGATATTTCGTACTTTACCGTGACGCCCGGGCCGGACGTTCTCGAAAAATACAACACACAGTATAATATGTGGGAGCCCTGCACGACGCACCGCTGGAACAAGACCGCCGGCATGGGCAACCTGATCTCATACGTCGATCCCGATACGGGGACCTACGGCTACGCGACGCTCACGAAAGAAAACGAGCGCTCGGATTACGTCGAGTTCGACTCTTCCTATTTCAACGGCACCTACGCGCCCTTTATCGAGGCGATGGACCGCTATAATTTCTGGACGCGCCGCACCTATCTGCAGGAGCTCGGCAAGCTATACCGCGACGCGCCGGAATACACGGTCGCCGTCTCGCCGGTACACGAGCACGAGATCGACTCCGGCAGCGGCTCCGTGGGCGATTACAATCCGCGTATGATCGCGGGCTTCCGCCTGTACATGAAAGATCTTTACGGCACGATCGAAAACGTGAATGAGAAATTCGGCGCTTCGTTCGCCGGTTTCGACGATCTCGACGCGCCGAGAAACGCAGGGCGCGGCGACTGGGACTGTTATCCCGCGTCCTCCGACGACGCCAACGGATACTTCAACCAATGGGTCATATACAACCGCACGGCGGTCAGTCAGTATCTCGTTGCGTCTTACAGAGAGGCGCTGCTCGCCGGTTTCCCGCCGGAGCTGATCAAGGCGCATCAGATCCCCGAGGGCGACGCTGTCGCGGGCTTCCTCGGCGAGGCGGATACGCGCATTTCTCCGGTCGATGTGGCGATGGCGACCGGAACGGGCTACGGCGGGACGCGTTATTCCACCTGGTTCCGCGACAGGAATTCCTTTATGGCGCTGGCGAAGGACTCGGGCCATAACAACGTCACGCTGGGTGAATACAGCGCGATGAATACCGATAAATTCGAATCTTACCGTCAGCTGCGCTACCTGTTCAACAACGGCGTGATCTTCACGCACGTGATGAACTGGGCAGGCGGCGCTGAGAACGGCGACAAGATGGATGCGGGCGAGAAATACGCGATCGACCGCCTGATGAACGAAAACAGGCCGAGAAGCGCGTCTTCCGGCGGCACCGGCGATATCGTCGCTTATGCGAACGGCGATACTTCGTTCAATATCGTCGAGATCGGCTCAAAAAAATCAAGCCCCGGCCTTCTCAAATCCGTCAACGAAGACGGGTCTTTCGAGGGAACGGTTTATCTTCAGCCCTTCCACGCGGCTGTCATACCGGTAGATATCTCAAAGGGCGACCAAGCGTCCGGCACGGGCAGACTTCGCTATGAGATCGGCGGCAGGAAGGACGCGAACGGCAAAGCTGTCGAGGGCGTCAACTACGGAGATACGCTCGACCTGCGCCTGAACGCGAAAAGCAGCGGGGAAGAGCCCGGCACGATCACCGTGCAGGTCTGGCACGACGGTTACGAGGACGCGGCCGCCGCTTATACGTTCGACGTGGCAGGCGGCGAGGAAGAATATCGCTACACGTTCAGAAATCAGATCTACCTGACGAATTGCTCGATCACGGTGACATACCGCGGCGTCGAGATCACCGATTCCGACGTGACGCTTCTTTACGAGCGCACCGCGCGCAAGTACTACGGCGAGACCTCGCCGCAGGCGCACGAGGGCGGCGTCAGCTTCGATGTGATGCAATAAAAACAGGACGGGGGAAACTTATGGCGCTTGTTACGTTAAAAGAGCTTCTGCTGCGCGCGGAAGAAGAAAAGATTGCTGTCGGCGCGTTCAGCGTCGGCAATATGGAAATGGTGATGGGCGCGGTCCGCGCCGCCGAGGAAACCGGTCAGCCGATCATTCTGCAGATCGCCGAGAAGCGGCTGAAAAACTCGCCGCTTCCCCTGATGGCGCCGATGATGGTGTCCGCCGCGAAGAACGCGGAGGTGGATATCGCGGTGCATCTCGACCACGGTTTGACGTTGGGCTGCATCGACGAAGCGCTCGCGTACGGATTTACCTCGGTGATGCTCGACGCGTCGCTGCTGCCGTTTGAAGAGAACATTTCCATGACGCAGAAGGTCGTCGAAAAGGCGCGCGCCTTCGGCGCTTCGGTCGAGGCGGAGCTCGGCGTGGTCGGCGGCAACGAGGGCGATACCGCCGAGCATAAGATCCTGTGCACCGACCCGACGAGCGCGAAGATCTTCACCGAAAGAACAGGCGTCGACGCGCTCGCGGTCGCCATCGGCAACGCCCACGGCAATTATCCGGTCCTGCCCGAATTGCGCTTTGATATTCTTGAGCAGATCGACAAAACGGTCGCCACGCCCCTTGTGCTGCACGGCGGCACCGGCATCACGGATGAGATGTTCCGCCGCGCCGTCGCGCTCGGCGTGCGCAAGATCAATATCGCCACCGCAAGCTTCGATCACCTCGCGAAATACGCGAAGGCGTATACCGATACGGTCGACACGCCGGATTATTTCACACTTTCCGCCGAAATGGTCCGCGGCGTATACGACAATGTGAAACGCCACATCAATGTATTTTCAATGTTATAATTTATTATATCATTCAGAAAACAATATAATCGAAAACAAAAGGAGTTTTTTTCGATGAACTATGTAACATTCGATCAGAGCAAAAAGTATGATCTGATCCTGCTCGGCAGGGTCGCGGTGGATCTGAACCCCGTGGACTACAACTGCCCGCTCGACGAGAGCACCACGTTCAAAAGATATCTCGGCGGCTCGCCCGCCAATATTGCCGTAGGTCTTGCCCGTTTAGGGAAGAAATGCGGCTTTTTCGCGCGCGTGTCCGACGATCAGCTCGGCACGTTCGTGACGAAGTATTTTGAGAAAGAGGGCGTCGATACCTCGCACATCGTCCGCTGCACCGGCGGCGAGAAGATCGGTCTGACCTTCACCGAGATCAAGAGCCCGACCGAGAGCTCGATCCTGATGTACCGCAATATGGCGGCGGATCTCAAGCTCGATGTAGAGGATATCGACGAAGAATATATCAAACAGGGCAAGGCGATCCTCATTTCCGGCACCGCGCTCGCCGAAAGCCCCTCCCGCGAGGCGGCGCTCAAGGCCGTGATGCTCGCGAAGAAGAACTCAGTGCCCGTGATCTTCGATATCGACTACCGCTCCTATAACTGGAAAAACGCGGACGAGATCTCGATCTATTATTCCGCGGTCGCGCGCGAGGCGGATATCATTCTCGGCTCCCGTGAGGAATATGACCGGACCGAGCGGCTGATCCGTCCCGGCATGAGCGACGCCGAGACCGCCGCCTACTGGCACGCTCAGAACGCGAAGATCGTCATTATCAAGCACGGCAAGGAAGGCTCCACCGCCTATACGAACGACTGACAGAGCTATTCGATCAAGCCCTTCCCGGTCAAGCTCCTCAAGAGCTTCGGCGGCGGCGACGGTTACGCCTCGGCGTTCCTTTACAGTCTCTTCGAGGGCTATGAGATCATCGACGCGCTCGAGTTCGGCTCCGCTTCCGCATCTCTCTTGGTCGCCAGCCACGCCTGCTCCGAGGATATGCCCTCGGTCGAGCAGGTGAAGGAATTCATCCGCAAAGAAAAAGAAGAATACGGCGAAATGGTCGCCAGAGGGTGAGGCGGAAAAATGCTCGAGTATCTTGATTACGACGCGAACGGCAAAAAGACCGTCTGCGAGATCGGCGGCTTCCACGCCGATATGGGAATGAATATTTACGTCTATAAGATGAATGCGGGCGACAGCGTTTCCGTGCTCGAGGAAAAGCTCGAAACGGCGATCCTGCTGCTCTCCGGCGAAACCGTGTTTGAGTGGGCGGGGGAGAAGCGCACCGGCAAGCGCGCCGATCCGTTTGACAAAGCGCCCTATTGCCTGCACGTTTGCAAGGGGACCGGCGTCACTGTCCGCGCGGTCGCAGACAGCGAGATCTTAGTGCAGCAGACCGATAACGACCGCACGTTCGACCCTGTATTCTATACCCCCGAGACCTGCCTGTATCAGGAATTCGGCAAGGGTCAGTGGGGCGGCGCGGGACACCGCATCGTCTCGACGATGTTCGATTACGACAACGCGCCCTACTCGAATATGGTGATGGGCGAGGTCTTCACGCAGCCGGGCAAATGGTCGAGCTACCCGCCGCACCATCACCCGCAGCCCGAGGTCTATTATTATATGTTCGATAAGCCGCAGGGCTTCGGCGCGTGCTATAACGGCGACGACGTATATAAAAGCACGCACGGCTCCGCCTGCTATATCGAGCCGGGCAAATCCCACCAGCAGGCGGCGGCGCCCGGATACGAGATGTACTACGTCTGGCTGATCCGTCACATCGACGGCGACCCGTGGTACAAAACCACAAGGATCACGGACAAAGAGCATGAATGGCTCTTGAACGGATAAAGGAGGAAAAATATGGCACTTATGACTATGGGACAGGCGCTTGTCAGATTCCTTGACAATCAGTATGTGTCCTTCGACGGCAAAGAGACCAAGTTCGTGGACGGTATTTTCACGGTCTTCGGCCACGGCATCGTTGTGGGGCTCGGGCAGGCGCTCGACGAGGACCCCGGCGCGCTGCGCGTCTATCAGGGCAAAAACGAACAGGGTATGGCGCACGTAGCGACGGCGTTCGCGAAGCAGAACAACCGCAGAAAGATCATCGCCTGCGCGTCGTCGATCGGGCCCGGCGCGGCAAATATGATCACCGCCGCGGCGACGGCGACAGTTAACAACGTGCCGCTTCTGCTGTTCCCGGCGGACGCGTACGCGTCCCGGCAGCCCGACCCCGTGCTGCAACAGTTCGAGCAGGTCAATTCCCTTGCGACCACCACCAACGACGCGTATAAGGCCGTGACGAGATACTGGGACCGCATCCAGCGCCCCGAGCAGCTGATGAGCGCGATGATCAACGCCATGCGCGTGCTGACCGATACCGCCGAAGCCGGCGCGGTCGCGATCTGCCTGCCGCAGGATGTGGAGGGCGAGGCCTACGATTATCCCGATTCGTTCCTTGCAAAGCGCGTGCACAAGATCACCCGCCCGCTCCCCGTCAAAGAGGAGCTTGAGGACGCGGTCAAAGTCATCGCGGCGGCGAAAAAGCCCCTCGTGATCTGCGGCGGCGGCGTGCGCTACTCCGAGGCGGGCGAGGCGCTCGAGAAATTCTGCGCTGATTTCAATATCCCGTTTGCGGAGACCCAGTCCGGCAAGACCGCCTGCCTTTCCTCGAACAAATACAACCTCGGCGGCCTCGGCGTGACCGGCAACTCCTCGGGCAACGTGATCGCGAAGGAAGCGGACGTCGTCATCGGCGTCGGCACACGCTTCTCCGATTTTACCACGGCTTCGAAGTCGCTGTTCCGCGACGACGTGAAGGTGGTCACGGTCAACACCTCCCGCTTCGACGCGTATAAGCTCGACGCGGTGAAGATCGTCGCCGACGCGAAGGAGGGAATTCTTGCCCTCGGCGAGGCGCTTGCCGCGCTGAACTACAAGAGCGCCTATACCGACGAAATCGCAAAGGCGAAGCAGGGCTGGGACGACGAGATGGCGCGTCTCGCGGCTTACAGATACGACGAAAACTTTGAGCCGTTGATCGCGGCGCGCGAGGAGCGCACGATTCCCGAATTCGCGAAACTGTACGGCACGGACGTGACCCAGGTCGCCGCCGTGGCGCTGATCCGCGAGGTGATCGACGACAACGCGATCTGCGTGGGTTCCGCTGGTTCCCTGCCGGGCGACCTGCAGCGTATGTGGACCAGCGACGAGCGCTATTCCTACAATATGGAATACGGTTATTCCTGCATGGGCTATGAGATCGCCGGCGCGCTCGGCTCCAAAATGGCGGAGCCGGAAAAGGAAGTCTACGCCATGTGCGGCGACGGCAGCTATCTGATGCTGCACAGCGAGCTTGTCACAAGCATTCAGGAGGGCAAAAAGATCAACGTCATGCTCTTCGACAACGCGGGCTTCGGCTGCATCAACAATCTGCAGATGTCCAACGGCATCGGCAACCTCGCGACGGAGTTCCGCAAACGCGACGAAAACGGCGACCTGCTCGGCGATATCATGTATATCGACTACGCGCAGAGCGCGGCGGGCTACGGCGTGAAGACCTATACCGCCCGCAGTCTCGACGAGCTCAGAGCCGCGCTCGAGGACAGCAAGAAGCAGACCGTCTCGACGCTGATCGATATCAAGGTGCTGCCCAAGACCATGACCGACGGATACGGCGCGTGGTGGAACGTGGGGCTCGCCTCGGTCGCGAAAAAGGAATCCGTACGCAGCGCGTATGAAAATATAGAAAAAATGAGAAAGATTGCGAGGAAGTATTAATGCTTGACAAAAACAAAGTAAAGCTCGGCATTGCGCCGATCGCCTGGACGAACGACGATATGCCCGATCTCGGCGCGGAGAACACCTTTGAACAGTGCGTGTCCGAAATGGCGCTGGCGGGCTTCACCGGCTGCGAGGTCGGCAACAAATACCCGAAGGATCCCGCCGTGCTGAAAAAAGCGCTGGAGCTGCGCGGCATGCAGATCTGCAACGCCTGGTTCTCCTCCTTCATCCTCACCCAGCCCATCGAGCAGGTGGAGGCGGATTTCGTAAAGCACATCACCTTCCTGAAGGAAATGGGCGCGAAGGTCGTCGGCATCTCCGAGCAGAGCTATTCCATCCAGGGCACGGATAAGCCGATCTTCGAGGCAAAATACGTGATGAACGACGAGGAGTGGGACCGCCTCTGCAAGGGCATCAACCACCTCGGAAAAGTCGCGAAGGATATGGGCATCGCGCTGACGCTGCACCACCATATGGGTACCGTTGTACAGACCGAGGCGGAGATCGACCGCCTGATGGCGAACACCGACCCCGAGCTCTTCAGCCTGCTGTTCGACTCCGGTCATCTCGCGTACTGCGGCGAGGACTATATGAGCGTGCTCAAAAAATATGTCGGCAGGGTAAAGCACGTACACCTCAAGGATATCCGTCCCGCGGTGATCGAAAAGGTCAGAAATGAGCATCTTTCGTTCCTGCAGGGCGTGCGACTCGGGACCTTCACCGTTCCCGGCGACGGCGTGATCGACTTCGGACCGATCTTCGACGTGCTCGCCGAGGCGGACTATGAGGGATATGTTCTTGTGGAAGCCGAGCAGGATCCCGCGGTCGCGAATCCGCTGGAGTACGCGATCAAAGCGCGGAAATATATCGCGGAAAAAGCGGGACTTTGAGATAATTCGGAAGTTGGAATTATTGCGGCTTCGCCGCAGAGATAAGAGATGAGAGATAAGATGCTGCGGTGAGTCTGTTCGCCTTGAGAAGAGATACTGTGCATTGTTCTCTGTTCATTTTAGCTTTACGCAATACGCAATACGCAAAACGCAAAACATAACAAAGGAGAAAAAATATGGCTGTCGAAAAACTCAAATACTTTGTAAACGGCGAGTTCAGAGCGTCCAAAACCGAAAAATGGACCGATCTGCACAATCCGAGCACCGGCGAGGTCACAATGCAGGCGCCCTGCTGCACCGAGGAGGAGGTCCTTGAGGCGATCGCCGCGGCGAAGAAAGCGTTCCCCGGCTGGAGCGCGACCCCCGCGATCAAGAGATCCCAGATCCTCTTTAAGATCCGCGATCTTCTGATCGAGCACATGGACGAGCTGACGCTGCTCGTCGCGCAGGAGAACGGCAAGGTCTGGAGCGAGGCGGAGGGCGACGTGCTCAAGGCGAAGGAGGGCACCGAGCTCGCCACTCAGGTGCCGTCGCTGATGATGGGCGAGAGCGTCATGGACGCCTCGCGCGGCTACGACACGGTCAAATACCGCGAGCCCATCGGCGTTTTCGCGGGCATCGTTCCGGTCAATTTCCCGGCGATGATCCCCTTTGGCTGGATGACGCCCGTCTGCATCGCCACCGGCAACACGATGGTGCTCAAGGCGGCGACGCTCACGCCCAGAACCGCGCTGCGTATCGCAGAACTGTATAAGGAGGCGGGTGTTCCCGACGGCGTCGTGAATATCGTCACCTGCTCGAGAAACGAGATCAATACGATTCTCGACAGTCCGGACGTCAAGGGCATCACCTTCGTCGGCTCCACGCCCGTAGGCAAGAAGATCTATGAACGCGCCGCAGCTGCGGGCAAACGCGTGCAGTGTCTCTGCCAGGCGAAGAACCACGCGCTGGTGCTCGCCGATACGCCCATCTCCCGCACCGCCGCCGGCGTGATGAATTCCGCGTTCGGCTGCGCCGGTCAGCGCTGCATGGCGCTCTCCTGCTGCGTTGTTGAGGAGAGCATCGCCGATGCGTTCGTCGCGGAGCTGAAAAAGCAGGCGGAGCAGATCAAGGTCGGTCCCGCGTGGGATAAGACCTCAAAGCTCGGTCCGATTACCTACGAAAAACACTATAAAGAAGTGCTCGCCGATATCGACAAGGGCGTCGCCGAGGGCGCGGAGCTCGTGCTTGACGGCAGAAACTGCGTCGTCGAGGGCTATGAGAACGGCTATTTCGTCGGTCCGACCATCTTCGACCACGTCACAGCGGATATGACCATCGGCGACGAGGAGGTCTTCGGTCCTGTGCTCTGCATCAAGCGCTGCAAGGATTTCAAGGACGGTCTCGCGATTATGAACGCGAACCCCTACGCCAACGGCTCCGTGATCTTCACCCAGAACGGCTATTACGCCCGCGAGTTCGTCCGTCATACCGACGGCGGCATGGTCGGCGTGAACGTCGGCATCCCGGTACCGATCGGCTTCTTCCCGTTCGCGGGGCATAAGCAGAGCTTCTTCGGCGACCTGCACTGTCTTGGCAAGGATGCTTATCGCTTCTTCACCGAGAGCAAATGCGTCACCACCCGCTGGTTCGACGAGGAAGAAATGAAAAAGACGGAAGTCTCTACTTGGGACGGCACCATCTGATAATTAAATGAAAGGATTGATATAATGATCAAAATCGGAATTATCGGCGCGGGACGCATCGGCAAGGTGCATCTCGAGTCCATCTCCTACCGCGTACCGAACGCGGTCGTAAAGGCGGTCGCGGACCCCTTTATGAACGACGAGACCAAGGCCTTCATCGAAGGCTTCGGCGTCAAAGAGATCTACACGGATTATAAAAAGATCCTTGCGGATCCCGAGATCGACGCGGTCCTGATCTGCTCCTCCACCGACACCCACGCCGCTATCTCCATCGAGGCGATCGAGGCCGGCAAACACGTGTTCTGCGAGAAGCCCGTCGATCAGACCATCGCAAAGATCCTCGACGTCAAAAAGGCGCTTGAGGGCAAGGACCTCAAATTCCAGGTGGGCTTCAACCGCCGCTTCGACCACAACTTCGCGGCAGTCCGCGCCGCCGTTGAGAACGGCAGCATCGGCGAGACCCACATCGTCAAGATCACTTCCCGCGACCCCGCCCCGCCGAACCCGGCTTACATCAAGGTTTCCGGCGGCATCTTCCTTGACATGACCATCCATGATTTCGATATGGTCCGCTTCCTTTCCGGCAGCGAGGTCGAGGAGATCTACGTCAATTCCGCGGTCCTGGTCGACCCCGCCATCGGCGAGCAGGGCGACGTGGATACCGCCATCATCACCATGAAGCTTGCCAACGGCGCGCTTGCGGTGATCGACAACTCCCGCAAGGCGGCTTACGGCTATGATCAGAGAGCCGAGGTCTTCGGCTCCAAGGGTATGGTCGCCACCGCGAACGACACCCTTTCCACCGCCGTTATTTCCGATGAGAACGGCGTCACCGGCGAGAAGCCCCTGTATTTCTTCCTTGAAAGATATATGGAGTCCTTCGCAACCGAGATGCGCGACTTCGTCGATTCCGTCGTGAACGACAAGCCCGTGAAGGTGGGCATCGAGGCCGGCCTGCAGTCCGTGCTGATCGGTCTCGCCGCGAGAAAGAGCGTCGAGGAGCACCGTCCCGTCAAGCTCTCCGAGCTTCTGTAAGACAGCAAGAACCGCCTCTTTCTTCTTTGAAAGAGGCGAATTTTTGTAAAGTGGCTGTTTTATATTGAAAATATCTTCTGTATTTGATATAGTTGTTCCGGGTGAGAGAAATGAAAAACAAAAAGGAATATTTTCAGCTTGACGGCGGGGGGATCATCTATCCCTATATCGCCTCCGACGATTGGAACCAGCAGTTCCGTACCGAAGTCGAGCTCGACGCGCCGGTCGATATCGCGCGGCTGCGCAGGGCTCTTGAGATCGTTCGTCCGCGTTTTCCGTCCTTCTTCGTCGTTCTGGCGAAGCGGGGCAGAGAATATGTGCTCGAACGCACCGAAAAACTCCCCGAGATCGTCCCCGAAACCGGGCTCTGCAAGCCCTTTGACCTGACGAACAGGGATCACGCGCTGTTCCGTCTGACATACGCGGAGAACCGCCTCGGCATGGAGGTGTTTCATTCCCTTGCGGACGGCGCGGGCGCGAACGTTCTGTTTATCAATCTGCTTGCCGAGTATTACGCTCTTACGGGCGAGCCGGTCGACCGCGCGCATCCCGTGTTCGCGCACGGCGGAGAATATGAAGCCGCCGATACGGAGGACAGCTTCCGCCGCGTTCACAACGAGCTCGGCGGCAGGACGCAGAAACGCACGGAGACAAAAGCGTATCAGTATAACGGCGGCAGGGCGGAGATCCCCCTGCGGCTGACGGTTTTCGATCTGCCGGTCCCGGAGCTGAAAAACGCCGCGAAGGCTTGCGGCGCGTCGATTACGGTTTTCCTTGTCGCAGTATATACCAAGGCGCTTGCCCGCGCCTGTCTTGCGGATGGAAAACGCGCGAACAGCCGCAATATCAAGATCGAAGTTCCGATGGATATGCGCAAGCGCTTCGGCTCCGAGACACTGCGGAATTTCTCGCTGTATTTCAATACGGAGGCTCCGGCGGACTGCGCGGAAAAGCCTCTGCAGGAAATCGTGGAGCTGCTGAAGCCGCAGTTTGCGGCCGGTACGGACGTCGGGAAGCTGCAGAATGATATTTATACCAACGTCTCGCAGGAGGAGCTGCCGATATTCAAGCTTCTGCCGATCGGTCTGAAAAGAAAGTTCCTGAGATTCGGCAATATCATGTTCGGCGAACGACTGTTTACCTCGCCCTTCTCAAACGTCGGCATTTTCGACCTGCCGCCGGAACTGGTCGGGCATGTGGGGGTCGTGAATATGATGATCTCGAAAACGCGGCTGAATACGCTGTATTCCACAACGCTGTCCTATCGGGGGAATCTTGCGTGGAGCCTGACGAGCGTCGCCGCGAAGCATGACGCAGAAGACTTTGTCGCGGAAATTCTGACCGAGACGGGCGTTCCGTTTGGCAGAACGGAGAGATAAATCATCGGTTCCGGTTGAAAAATATTTCGACCCGACAGGAGGAATATCAATGAAATACGAAGCAAACTGGCAATCCATCTGTTCGCGGCCGACGCCGCAGTGGTTCGACGACGCGAAGTTCGGCATTTTTATTCATTGGGGCGTGTACTCGGTGCCGTCGTTTTCGCGCATCGACGCGTTCTCCGAATGGTATATGTATCAGATGGAGACAGACAAATGGCCCGAGATCACCGATTTCCACAGGCGCGTCTACGGCGAGAACGTCACCTACCGCGACCTCGCAGCGGCGTGGAAGGCGGAGCTGTTCGACCCCGACCGCTGGGCGGAGATCTTTCAGAGATCCGGCGCGAAATACATCAACATCACCTCGAAGCACCACGACGGTTTCTGCCTTTACCCGACGCCGTATGCGATCAACTGGAACAGCGTCGAGGTCGGTCCGCACCGCGATCTTCTGATGGAGCTGAAGACTGCGCTCGACAAGACGGACGTGAAATTCGGCGTATATCACTCGATCTACGAATGGTATCACCCGCTGTATCTGAAGGATCCCGAGCGGTACGCCCTCGAGCACCTGCACCCGATGATGCGGGATCTGATCGAGAGATACGAGCCGTGGACGCTGTTTACCGACGGCGAGTGGGCATATCCGTCCGAAACCTGGCACTCAACGGAATTCCTTGCATGGCTTCTGAACGAGTCGCCGGTCAGAGATTTCATCGTGCCGAACGACCGCTGGGGCAACGAGACCCGCGGCACATATACCTGCGGCAACTACACCAGCGAATACGACTCCATCGACGGGCGCAAAAAACGCGACTTCTCGAGCCCCGACTGCTTCGCGCGGCCGTTTGAGGAATGCCGCGGCATCGGCAAGAGCTTCGGCTTCAACCGCATCGAGCCGCTGTCGAACTATATGAGCGCCGAGGCGCTGATCAAAATGTTCGTCGATCTCGTTTCGAAGGGTTCGAACTTCCTTCTGGACGTCGGTCCCGCCGGCGACGGCACGATCCCGGTCATCATGGAGGAGCGGCTTCTGCAGATCGGTGAATGGCTCGAGGTCAACGGCGAGGGCATTTACGGCACGCGGCCTTATACGCATTCTATCGGCGGCGAGATCAAATACACGCAGAAGGACGGCGCGGTCTACGCCTTTCTCGGCAAATACCCGCTCGGGGAGATCGTGCTCGACGAGATCCCCTACGATCCCGCGAAAAAGGCGGCGCTGCTCGGCTCCGACGCCCCGATCACCGTATTCGAAAAGGACGGCAAAACCGCCGTCAATGTTCCGTTCATCAACCCGGACGAGATGAAGTCGAAGTACGTATACTCGATAAAGATCGGCTGAGAGTATAACGAAAAAAAGCCGCCCGGATTGCGGTCGGGGCAGAGAAACCGGGTGCGGCGGGAGGAGACAGAATATGCTTTTCGGAAAATATCCGCTTCCCGGCAGCGGGCAGATGCCGGATCCGATTTCGTGGCTTGTGCTTGACGAGACCGATACTGCGCTTTTGCTCTTTTCGGAATGTGTTCTCGATTTTATGCCGTTTACCGATGTTTTCAGGACCCGGGACCGCGGGTGGATCGACAGCGACATACGAAAATGGCTTAACGGAGATTTTTACGAGCATACATTCTCCGAGGCGGAGAAAAAGCGTATTCTGCCTGCGGAGCACAGGCCTGTTGAAAACAGGTGGTACGTTCAGGATCTCACAGCCGTCTGCGAGGACAGAGTCTTTCTTCTTGACATCGACGAGGTTTACAGGTATCTTTCCGGACGGGAAATTCGCAAAGCGCTGCTCACCCCCTACGCGCGATCCATTGACGCTGACGAGGATCCCTGGTGGTGGACGCGCTCCTGCGGCGTGTCGGGATATGACGGCGCACTCGTGCATTCCGTGAACGTCGCGTTCGCCGTATGGCACAACTGGAACGGCGAGCCGCTCTCAGAGGCGGAAATGCCGACAGAAACGGAGACGGATCTCGGGATCCGCCCTGCGCTCTGGCTCAGAAAATAGTCCTCTCGGAGCAGAAATCGGAATACAAACGGATCGATCCTTTGCCGGACCGATCTGTTTTTTGATGTTCTCTATTTCTGCCGGTTTTCCGGGGAACCAAACCCCGTTTTCTGCAATAAACGCGCAAAAAACGAACCGCCCGGCGTAGGACGGTTCGCAAGGACGTCTATGTTATACTGATTTTATCTGTCCGTTTTCAGCTTCAGGGAAAAGCAGTCGGTTAATATATTTGTATCGTGAGCATTAAATTTATAAAATCACATTCCGTATACGCTTCATCCAGATAGTAATACATGTACGGATCGGGTTCCTCTGTAAAGACGGTGAACTCCATAACCGTTTCGTCATTCTTTACGGCGAGAAGGATCCTGCCGCTGTAATAATATTCGGTATTACCGTTTGAATAGATTTCCGCCGGTTCTTCCTTCCACTGTCCTTCGCTTTTTTGATACCCTGATTCGAGCAGCTTTGCCGGGGTGGGAATATCCAACCTCGAATCGTTAAACGTTTCCTTAAACAATGAACTGAAGCTGAATCCTTCTTCGCCGTAGGATTGCATTGCTGCCGAAAACGCCTCCTGTTCCTCAACGGTCATTACGGCGTATCGTTTACCCATACGGTCAATAACGACAAGATCGCCGTTCTCAAGCATCAGCATTCCGACATCCGTTTCCGCGGTAGGCCTATAAAAGTAAACATCCCCGCCCGATCTTCCGAATGCATATTGATCGCCTGATTCGTCGGCTGTTTCATAATATAGATCTTTATAATTCAGGTCATTCTCATCTTGAGGTTCCGTCGTCGGTTCTTCGGGAGCCGTGGGATCGGTCGTCGGCTCCTCGGGATCGGGAGTATCGGTCGTCGGCTCCTCGGGTACCGGAGTGTCGGTCGTCGGCTCCTCGGGTGCCGTGGGATCGGTCGTCGGTTCCTCGGGTGCCGGAGCGGCGGTCGACGGTTCCTCGGGGATCGGAGCGGCAGTCGTCGGCTCTTCGGGAGCCGGAGTATCGGTCGACGACTCTTCGGTTGCCGGTGCCGCAGTCGTCGGCTCTTCGGGTGCCGAAGCCGCAGTCGTCGGCTCTTCGGGTGCCGGTGCCGCGGTCGACGATTCTTCTGTTCCCGGTGCCGCGGTCGACGATTCTTCTGTTCCCGGTGCCGCGGTCGTCGGTTCTTCTGTCGCCGGAGCCGTGGTCGTCGGTTCTTCTGTCGCCGGAGCCGCAGTCGTCGGTTCTTCGGTTGCCGGAGCTTCGGTCGTCGGTTCTTCGGTTGCCGGAGCTTCGGTCGTCGGTTCTTCTGTCGCCGGAGCCGCGGTCGTCGGTTCTTCCGTCGCCGGAGCCGCAGTCGTCGGTTCCTCCGTCGTCGGAGCCTCAGTCGTCGGTTTTTTCGTCGTCGGAGCCGCAGTCGTCGGTTTTTCCGTCGTCGGAGCCGCAGTCGTCGGTTCTTCCGTCGTCGGAGCCTCAGTCGTCGGTTCTTCCGTCGTCGCAGCTTCTGTTGTCGATATTTCCTCTTTTGACGGGTTTTCATATTTCGCCGCATTGCGCAATATCTCATCGGTGATCGAATCAAGCTTCGCCGCGATCCGAAGAACGGCTCTCGCGTCGTTGGATTTCAGCTTTCCGTCGCCGTTGATATCCGCCGCGGCAAAGAACGGACCCTCAAGCGTTTCGATTCTTGCCGAGGCGCGCAGCGCAAGACGCGCGTCCGAGGAATTTACCTTTCCTTCGCCGTTCACATCGCCGGGAACGATCAGGATCAGGTTTTTTCCGTCATGATCCGTAACGGTCGCGCCGGTCCCGATTTTGTCAGTGCCGCTGAGAGCTTTTCCGTCGGCTCCTGCAAGTTTTTCTCCGCCGGAAAATTGTTTGAGAAAGCTTTCCGCGTCAAGCCCGGGCGCTGCGGCGATCGTATCATTGTCCTTCGCGATGAAGATCTGATCCGCGGCAAGCGATACCGGAACGGAATGAATCAGAAAAACACTTATTAGCAATAATGCCATTACCAAAATAACGTGGATTTTTTTTCATAAACAAGCGTCCTTTCGTTTTTTTGTGCTATTATATTCTCTTTTTCCTACCGATCTTGATGATCTTCGCGATCATCGGCCCGAGAACGAGATTCACGCCGAATTCAATGAGAAAATTCACACCGATCATGGACAGGAAGAGGAACGCGAATACGTTTTTGCCGCCCGCCCACTCTTTGAGCGTATCCATAAAGAACGCGAAACACCCGAGCACGAACACACCGGTGTTGACGATGGGGGTCAGCGCGCCCGCAACGAACGTCGCCGCCGTATCGTTTTTCTTTTTCAGAACCTCGTAAACAAGTCCCGAAACGAAGCCGGCAAGAATGCCTTTTGCGAGCACGGTGATTACCGTGCCGGGGATGCTCACCTGATAAAACGCCATGGTATCCGGCTGCAGAAGCACGACGACGCCGAAGACAACGCCGAGCCATGCGCCCGCCCATTTGCCGTAGAGCGCCGCGCCGACGACGATCGGCACGAGGGTCAGGGTGATTGAGAACTGGCCGAAACGGATGCTCGAACTCAGAAGCTGGAGAACAACGACCAGAGCGGTCAGAATGCCGAGCATGACCAGCTTCACCGTGTTTGTTTTCATATTCAGTTTTCCTTTCTGCTACTGCTCCATAAGGACGGAAAATGCGCGTCAAACACTCCGCGCCCGTCTCCGGGGGAGTGATTTCCCCCTGCGGATGCAATGCAGTTATATTATATTCGGATTTAATAGAATGTCAATAGCGCAAAAAAATCGGTTTTGCGTTATCCCCTTGAAATTCTGATCTGCCGTGTTATAATAAATAAAAAAAAGAACAGGAGAAGAAGAATGAATAAGAATACCAAAACGACCCTGACCGACTGCTTCATCCTTGCGAACGGCGTGAAGATCCCCTGCATCGGCTACGGTACCTGGCAGACGCCGAGCGACGGCACGACGGAAAAATGCGTAAAGACCGCGATCGAAAAGGGCTACCGCCACATCGACACCGCGTTCGCCTACGGCAACGAGGCGGAGGTCGGCGAGGGCGTGCGCGCCTCCGGCGTCGCGCGCGGCGATCTGTTTATCACGACCAAGCACTGGGTCACCGAGCGAGGCTATGAAAAAACGCTCGCGGCGATCGATACTTCCTTAAAACTTCTGGGGCTTGACTATATCGACCTGTATCTCGTCCACTGGCCCTGCGTCGCGAAATGCTCGCCGGACTGGAAGCAGATCAATGCCGAGACCTGGCGCGGCTTTGAAACGGCGATGAAGGCCGGCAAGCTCCGCGCCATCGGTGTGAGCAACTATCAGCAGAAGCATATCGAAGCGCTCTGGGAGACCTGCGAAATAAGACCGATGGTCAACCAGATC
The DNA here is from genome assembly GCA_017429345.1 of Clostridia bacterium. Lineage (GTDB taxonomy): Bacteria > Bacillota > Clostridia > Oscillospirales > Acutalibacteraceae > RGIG2774. The sequence goes on from JAFRPB010000051.1 coordinate 20,069, forward strand.
GAGTTCCATCCCGGCTATACGCAGTACGACAACGTCCGCTGGTCGCAGGAGAACGGTATGCTCGTCGAGGCGTGGAGCCCCCTGGGCAGCGGCGCGGTGCTGAAGGACGCGACTCTTGCCGCGATCGCCGCGAAGTACAACAAGTCCGTCGCGCAGCTCTGCGTGCGCTTTGCACTGCAGTGCGGCGTTCTGCCCCTGCCGAAATCGACGAATCCCGACCGTATCGCCTCGAACGCCGAGGTCTTCGATTTCGTGATCTCCGACGGGGATATGCAGGCGATCTTCGACATGCCCACCCTCGGCTTCAGCACCTATCTGCCCGAGGACGCGCCCGCCGACGCATTGGCAAATCAGTGATTTGCCAATGCAATGATATTCGTCCTTGCGGACGAATGATATATGCCTTCGGCATATGATATTCCCTGCGGGAATGATATACCTTCGGTATGAACGGACGAATATCATATCATACCGTGCAAAGCAAAGGTATATCATACGCGTCAGGACGCGTATATCATAACGCGGAACGCGGTATATCATTTTTTACATGTAGGAAAACATCATTGCCGGAACAGAGCATATAATATTATGACAGGTATGATTTTCGACATTCAGCGATTCAGCATCCACGACGGTCCGGGCATCCGGACCACCGTGTTTTTCAAGGGCTGCAATCTGCGGTGTCTGTGGTGTCACAATCCCGAATCCCGAAGCGCAAAGCCCGAACTGATGTTCTATAAAGAAAAATGCGTCGGCTGCGGAGAATGCCGCAAGGTCTGCCCGCGGGCGTTCACCGCGGACTGTATCGCGGAAGGGGACTGCGTTCCCGCCTGCCGTCACGGCGCGCGGGAGATCAGCGGCAGAACGGAAACGGCGCGGAGCGTCGCCGCGACCGTTCTGCGGGATAAAGCGTTTTACGCGCAGTCCGGCGGGGGAGCGACGCTCTCGGGCGGCGAGCCGCTTCTGCAGCTCGGATTTGCCGTCGAATTGCTTTCCGTATTGAAAGAGAACGGCGTGCACACCGCGGTCGAGACCGCGGGAAACGTCCCGTTCTCGGCGATTGAAACGGTCCTGCCCCTCGTCGATCTGTTTCTTTATGATATCAAGGGGATCGACCCCGAAAAACACAAAAAGAATACGGGCGTTTCCAATGAAAGGATCGTCGAAAACGCCCGCGCGCTCGCAGAGACGCAGAAAGATATTCTGTTCCGTATGCCCTATATCCCCGCGTATAACGACGCCGAAGCCCCCGCCGTCGCAGATTTTGCCCATTCCCTCGGCAGGGACCTCGAGCTGATGGCGTATCATGAGATCGGCAGGGGAAAATACGCTGCCCTCGGGCGCGATTATCCCACCCCCGACGCCGTGCCCCCGGAACCTGCGTTTATGAAAGCCCTTGCAGAAGAGATCGGGGCGAGATATGAATGGTCGGGAGTGTAAAATTCGTTTATCGCGACGTTGGGCACACGCATTGTAGGGGCGGGCATGAC
>JAFRPB010000052.1 GCA_017429345.1 Clostridia bacterium
ACGGATTTGACTATATTGCATTTTTCGCCCGTCCGTAAGGGACGGGGCTCAAAACGCAAGCGGGCGGTCATGCCCGCCCCTACAATCCGTGTGCCCAACATCCCGATAAATCAGAATTTAACAAACGATCTCCGCTCTGCTTCCGCCGGAGCGGTCTTTTTTTACGATGATCTGTCTGTCGATCTCGGTTTTCAGCTCCGCGACGTGGGAGATGATGCCGATCAGGCGGTTCTCGTCGGTCAGGGAGCGCAGGGCGCGCATCGCCTGCGAGAGCGTGTCGGGATCGAGCGAGCCGAAGCCTTCGTCCACGAACATCGTGTCAAGCCGGATCCCGCCGGCGTTGGCGCGGATCTCCTCCGAAAGCCCCAGCGCGAGGGAGAGCGAGGCGATGAAACTCTCGCCGCCGGAGAGGGATTTCACGCTTCGTTCGCTGCCGTTGTAATGGTCGATCACGTTGAGCTCAAGCCCGCTCTGACTGCGCAGGTTATCTGCGGTTTCGCAGCGTTTGAGGTCGTATTTATTATCCGACATGCGCATCAGATGAACGTTCGCGCGGGCGATGACGCGATCGAAGCAGGCGATCTGAACATAGGTCTCGAGATTGATTTTTTCCTTGCCGTTTATATTGCCGCCCGCGGTCTGATAAAGCGCGTTGACCGACGCGGATTCTTTTTCAAGATCCGCAAGCTCCGCGGATTTTGAAGCGATGCTTGTTTTTGCGCGGCTGTTTGCGTCCAGACGGATGTTCATATCGTCGATCGTCTTTGTCAGTGTCGTCCGAAGCGCAAGCAGGGAATTCTTTTCCTCGATCAGCGGCGCGGGATCGCCCGGCGCGTCTTCTTCCAGCAGTTTCTGCGTCTGCGCGACGCGGGCAAGAAGCTCCGCGGTCCGCTTGTCGCACTCGGCGTAACGCCCTTCGGCCGCCTGCAGGGCGGCTTTCATCTTTTTCAGCGCTTCGCGCCGTTCGGCCGCTTCTTTTTCCGCAGCCGCCGGTGTCTCGAAAGGCAGCTTCGATCTCAGCTCGTCGATCGCGCGCTGCGTCTGCGATATTTCCTCGCGCAGCCGGGCGCATTCATCCCGCAGCGCCGTCAACGCCTGCGCTCGTTTTTCCGAAGCGTCTTCCAGCGCCGGGAGCTCCCCCAGCAGCGTTTCTCTGCGCGCGCAGTTTTTCTGCGCTGTCTCGTATTCCGCAAGCAGCTCGCCCCAACGCGTTTTTATGCCGAGGATTTCTTCGTCGATCCGCGTTTTGAGCGCGTCGCGCGGCACGTCCGCGAACAGGGCGCGCGCGTTGTCGTCCAGCGCGGTCTGCGCCGCCTCAACGCTTCCCTTGAGCGCCGCCGCCTCCGCGCTGCGGGACGCGGCGGTATTCTGCGCGGCCTTCGCCGCTTTTTCCGCTTGCTCGACCTGCCGTTCCGTCGGCGCGTCTTCCGAAAGAGCCGCCTTTGCCGGGTGCGTCGTTGAGCCGCAGACGGGGCAGGGCGCGCCGTCTTTCAGGTTCTGAGCCAGAATGCCGGCCTGTTCTGCGTTGAACGCCGAGCGCATCGCGGCGGCTTCGGCAACCGCGGCGTCCGCTTCGGTCTGCGCGTCGAGATACGCCTTCTGCGCCGTGTGCAAAAGCGCCGACTGTCTGAAATACGCGTCGTACTGTTTCGAGAGGGCGTTGATATCGTCCGCGCGCCGTTTCAGCTCCGCCTTTTCCCCGCGCAGACGTTCCGCCTCGGCGCCCGCGTTTGCCAGCGCATCCGCCTCGGCGCGTTTTTCCGCGATCTCCGTTCTGCCCGCCTGCGCTGCGGCGGTTTGCTCCTCAAGCGTTCTCTCCTGCCCGGAGAGTTCTTTTTTCTTTGCGGATAAAAACGATTGCTTTTGCGCAAGCGCTTCATACTGCGGCAGCTCCGCTTCCAGCGCGGCAAGCTGTTTTTCAGCCTCCTCGCGCTGCGGCTCGCGCGCCCTTTGCGCGGCGAGCTCTTCTTTTGCTGTTTTCAGCGCTTCGGCGGCGGCGGCGGAAAGCGCATTCAGCCGCAAAAGCTCCCGCTCCGCTTCGGCGCGGCGCTGCGCCTTCTCGATCTTCTGCGTCAGCGCTTCGATCTGCGCCTCGGTTTTCTTTCTCTCGTCCGCGACGGTTTCGCGGCGGCGCTCATCGCGTTCGATCATGCGGGCAAGCAGCGTGAGCACTTCATCCGAGCGCGCCGCTCCTGCCCGGGCTTGTAATACCTCGGGCAAAAACGGATCGTCCTGCCCGACGCGGATCGCGTCGATATATTGCGCGACGCTGTTTTGCGCGTCTTCGCATTTGCGCCTGAGGCGGCTGTTCTCTTCGCCCAGCCGCGCAGTAAAAGCGCGGTAGATATCCGTATGAAAGATCTTGCTGAAGATCTCGCCGCGGGTTTTGGTGTCCGCCTGAAGCAGGCGAAGAAAATCCCCCTGCGCGATCATCGCGATCGTGGAAAACTGCTGCCGGTCGAGGCCGAGAAGCGTTTGGATCTCATCGTCTACCTCGACGCGCTTGTCGATGATTTTTCCGTCGGGCGTCGTCAGCACGGCGTTCGCAGACTCGCGCGTCGTGCCCTCGCCGCGCTGTTTCGGTCGTTCGTATTCCGGGTTGCGTTTTACGGTATATGTTTTGTCTCTGTATAAAAAGGTCATCTCGACCTCGGTCGGCGTCGTCGGATCGGCGTATTTTGAGCGCAGCATCGTCTTGTCGCGGCTCGTTCCGCTCGGTTCGCCGTAAAGTGCGAAGGTGATCGCGTCAAAGATCGTGGTCTTGCCCGCGCCGGTGTCGCCGGTGATCAGATAAAGCCCGCTCCTGCCGAGCTTTTCGAAATCGATCACGGTTTTGCCCGCGTAGGGGCCGAAGGCGGAAAGCGTCAGTTTCAGCGGTCTCATTGCCGTTCCTCCTTCAATCGTTCAAAGATCGAGGCGACCAGCGCCGTCTGTTCTTCGCTCATCGGCCTGCCGTTCTGTTTCTCAAACAGTTCGCCGAAAAGCTCCGTTTCGGTCTTGCGCTGCGCGTCGCGGGCGAATTCCACCGGGGTATTCGTTCGCGTTCTGGCGTTGTCATAGGCCAGCTGCATCAGGTTCGGGTAAATACCGTTCAGCCTGCCGAACGCGCCGGGCACGTCGTCCTCGTCGGTGAGAACGATCCGCAGATAGTCGTCCGTCGCCGTGCCCTCGTAGTTTTCCCGCAGCGTCAGTTCGTTATAGGAGCCGCGGATCTCCCGCATTTCGTGCAGCGGACGCAGGGGGATCGCGCGGATCGCGGTCTCGCCCTTTTTGCCGAGCTCGACGACGCAGATCCCGTTTTTGTTGCCGATCTCCGAAAACGCGTATTTCAGCGGCGTGCCGCAGTAGCGCACGGTCTCGCGCCCGATGTGCTGCGGCTTGTGGATATGCCCGAGCGCGACGTAGTCGAAATCGTCGAACACGGAAGCGTCCGCGTTATCCGCGCTGCCGACGTACATTTCCTCGGAATCCGCAGAGAGCGCAGCGCCGGTGACAAACTGATGCGCGATCAGCACGTTGCGCACGTCGGCGTCGATCCGCATATGCGTGATCGCGGCGCGCAGCGCGTCCGTGCTGGTCTGTATCGTATCGTCGTCATATGCCGCGCGGGCGTGCAGCGGCTTGATAAAGGGCAGCAGCCAGAAGCGCACCTCGCCGAACCCGTCGTGCAGAACGACCGGCTCGAACGCGCCGTCAAAAACGGGGGAGATATGGATGCCGCCTTTTTTGAACAGCTTCGCGCCGTATGCGAGGCGTTCGGGGGAGTCGTGGTTGCCGCTGACGATCAGCACCTCGGGCCCGCGCTTTGCGAGCGAGGTGAGAAATTCGTCGAAGAGCGTCACGCCCTGCGAGGGCGGCACGGTCTTGTCGTAAACGTCGCCGGCGATCACGACCGCGTCGGGCTTTTCGTCGTCGACGGCGTTCAGGATCTCGGCGAGGATGTGCTTCTGATCCTCGAGCATGGAAAACTCGTTGACCCGCTTGCCGATATGCAGATCCGAGAGGTGAAAGAATTTCATCCGGGCGCTCCTTTCAGAACAGGTTTCGGGTGTGAGGAGTGAAGTGAAATGTGAGATGTGAAATGTGAGATGTGAAATGTGAAATGTGAAATGTGAGATGTGAGATGTGAAATGTGAGATGTGAAAAGTGAAATGTGAGATGAGAGATAAGAGATAAGTATCTTCCCGATCTTATCGGTCAATTTCGTCCATTTTTATATATTCAAGTCGCGAAGCTTCCTTCATTATCCATTGTCCATTATCCATTTTGCCGCAGGCAAAATTCCTCGACAAATCAGTATTTCTCCAGTACCTTTTTATACGGCAGCACCATGCCCTCGGTCATTTTCGAGCCCGCCTTTTTGCGCAGCTTCTCGTTGCTCATCAGCGAGCCGACGGCGTACATGGCGACGATGCGCCCCTTGCGCTTCTGCGGGAAATCGTAAAAGCCGTGCGCCTTATAAAACCGATGATCCTCTCGCATGAGCCCCTGCATCTGATAGATCAGGTCGCGGAAGATCTTCAGCCCGCCCACGCCGTAGAAATCCTTCGGCGGCAGGTATTCGTGCGCGACGGCGTAGGAGAGCACCCCGGCGACGCGCCCGACCCCGGCGGGGGACGTCGCGATCCCGGCAAGGAAATTGCCGCCGACCTCGGCGCGGGACTCCATCAGCAGACGCAGATTCGGCTCCGCGTCAAGGTCGCCCGAAACGAGATAGGCGACGGGCTTGCCCATGGTTACCGTGCGGTGCCCGTTGCAGAACTGACGGTCGTCGAAAAGCTTAAAGCGATAGCCCATCGAATGATCTTTGATCGTATAGGCGTAGACGAGCGCGTCCGCGGACTGGATATTGTTCCGCAGATAGTCGTCGAAATGATCCTTATAGACGCATTTGCCGGTCGAGGCGCAGCGGAAGCAGCCGAGGCATCCGCCCGCGAAGGGAAATTCCCGGATATTGACAAGCTCCGACTGCATCGGGAGCGCGGCGCGGAAACCCTCGATCAGACTGCGCAGGGGCGCGTCCGCCTCCGATTCCGCGTCGAAGTCGCCGACGACCACGACCTTGCCCGGGCGCTTCTCCGATGCGGAAAGGGAAATTTCATCCGCAGGAGCGGATTCTTTTTTCACCGTCTGCGGCAGCGGCGAGGGCTCAAACCAGCCGCGCTTCGCGGATTCAAGAACAAAGCTGAAGAAGTCCAGCGCCTCTTTCCTGCCCTTTTCGGTCGTCAGATCGTCCATATCCGCCGAAAGCCCTTTGATATAATGAAGACCGAGATCGGCGCAGTTTTCCTCAATGAAGCGGTGCGCGGTCACATCGTAAAAATGCTTCGAGGTAGAAACCTGCGTCGCGAGCTTACCGCGCACGTCCGTCCCGCGCTCCTTCATCAGCTCGATAAACCGGTGCAGCTGCGCCGGCACGAGGAACGTATAGACCGGATAGCAGAACAGGATCAGCTCCGCGTCGGCGAGCGCTTTTTCGCAGGCGGTGAAATCCTTTTCATACGCGCGGATGCGCTGCCCCACGTGCAGCACCTCGAATTCGCAGGATTGAAAATGCTTTTGAATGAATTTTACGGTGTACAGCGTGATGCTGTTCTCCCCCGCCGGGGAACCGTTGAGAACGACGATCTTCATAATAACGCCTCCGAATAATAACTCTGATTGTATTATAGCATACTGTTTTAAAAATGAAAAGCGGTTTTGCGCTTTTTATAGACAAACCGACGAACATTGTATATAATAATCTCAGGCGCACACCCGACACCGGATGTCGGGTAAAAAAACACGGCGTTCCCGCTTTGCGTCGTGGTTTTTTTGCCCGAAACGCGCTATATTGTCAGCGAAAGGAGTTGAGCCGCACCGTGGATCAGCAGAAAATCGGCGCATTTTTAAAGGATCTGCGCAAAGAAAAAGGGCTCACGCAGGAACAGCTCGCGGAGCGTTTTCACGTCTCCGACCGCACGGTCTCCCGTTGGGAAAACGGAAATAATATGCCTGACCTGAGCGTGCTGGTTGAGCTTGCGGAGTTTTATGAGGTCGAGATCAGAGAAATCATTGACGGAGAAAGGAAAAGCGGGGAAATGAACACGGAAACGAATCAGACCGTGCAGGTCGTTGCGGATTACGCGAAAGAAGAAAAGAAACACATCAAACGCAGAACGAAGATTATTTCGGTCGTCGTGACGCTCGCGGCAGTGACGGCGCTGATACCGGCGGGACTGTTTCTGAACGTGCTGTTCGGGAATCCCGTATCAAAATACCTTGCAATGCGCAACGCGCAGGACTATCTTGACTGGAATTACAGAGCAGAGCAGCACGCGGGCAGCGGCTATCGGGTCTCGGGAGCGGAATACTGGATCGAAGACCAGCAGTATATCGTTCACGCCGAAATAGAAGGAAGCCGCGACACGGCGCTTGAGCTGCGGTTCGGCATGCACGGAAATTTTCTCAGAGACAACGCGGACCGGGTATTGGAGCAAAAGGGAAAAGTACTCGACCGGATGACAAACGAGTATTACAGCCTCGTCCTTGATGCTTTTCAGGGGACGAAATACGAGAACGCGGATATGCTCTTCGGCCAGATCGTCCCGGCGGATGAGGGTGACAACACCGTGCCGGGCGTCGATCCGGACGGGATCGGGTTCGATCGGCAGATCGATTACGCAGAAATCGGGAAAACGGCGGGCGCACTTTCGATCACTCTGACGGATGAGACAAAAACACCGGAGAATCTTGCCTCGAACCTTTTGGAGATCCGCGCCGTTGCGGACGGCGCGCAACTCTCCTTTGCGGCAGTAAACCTCATACTGGCGGAATCCGCCGGAGAAGGCGCGGGGTTCCGATCCCTGGCCGTTTTCAATTTCCCGTATGACGAAATATATGAAGACGGCCTGCTCGAGCGGGTAACCGCCGCGGCGATAGAGGAATAAATTCTGATTTGTCGGGGAGTTGGGCACACCCGCCGGTAACACGGCAGACCTCTGCCGTTTTGAATGTCGTTGTGGGCGGGCGGCATAAAATGGTGTCCCGTCCCGACGGCATTCAACGTTAATTTTCGTTGATATTCTTGACGTCGTACGTCGTCGGGGTATGCGAAGGCAAGCCTTCGCATACCCACACCGCCGCACGAAACGGCAGAGGTCTGCCGTGCTACCATGTGTGCCCGACGCCGCGGGAAACATCCCGATAAATCAGAATTTCTCATTGACATTTGAAAAAAAACGGTTATAATAGCACTATACAGAGAAAGCGTTGACGGAGAAGGCTCCGGCAGGCCCGCTTCCCAGAGAGCGCCGCAAACGGTGAAAGCGGCGTGTTGCGGCAGCCGGACGCTACCCCTCCCGAGCGGCGGCGAAAACGCAAAAGCGACTAAACCGCACGTCCCGTCCGCGTTAAGGACGATCGAGCGGCGGAAAACCGACTGTTTTCCGCAATTCGGGTGGAACCGTGGAGCAATGTTCAGCTTCATCCCGTGTGAACGGGATGAAGCTTTTTTATTCAGTGAGGAGTGAGGAATGAGGAGTGAGGAGTGAATGACGGAGCTCCGCTCCGTACCTCGATTATAGATGTGCGTTAACTGTATTTTTCAGAGCCGATCGGCATCATCATTGTTCATTCAATGTCTTCAATCCATTTTTATCGCATATATAATCCAAGTCGCGCAGCGACTTCCGACATTCCTCACTCCTCATTCCTCATTAAAATAACAAGTCGCGCAGCGACTTCCTTCACTTCACTCTTCACTCTCCACACTCCACACTGTAAAATCCAAGTCGCGCAGCGACTTCCTTCACTTCACTCTTCACTCTCCACACTCCACACTTATCAACGGTTAATAACAGAAAGGATCTGATATCATGATTAAAATCACACTCAAAGACGGCTCCGTCAAGGAATTCGAGCCCGGTATCTCCGCATTCGAGGCGGCGAAACAGATCAGCGAGGGACTTGCCCGCATCGCCTGCGTCGCAGAGATCGACGGCAAGGTCTGCGACCTGCGCACGCCCCTGACGGCGGACTGCGCGCTGAACATCCTGACCTTTGACAGCGACGAGGGCAAAAAGGCGTACCGCCACACGACCTCGCACATCCTCGCCCAGGCGGTCAAGCGCCTGTACCCCGAGGCGAAGCTCGCGATCGGTCCCGCGATCGACGACGGATTCTACTATGATTTCGGCGTCGACGTGCCCTTCACGCCCGAAGTCCTCGCGAAATTGGAGGACGAGATGAAGAAGATCGTCAAGGAAAACCTGCCGATCGAAAAATTCGAGCTCTCTCCCGCCGAGGCGATCGAGCTGATGAAGAGCAAAAACGAGCCCTACAAGGTCGAGCTGATCGAGGAGCACGCCGCCTCCGGCGAGCCGATCTCCTTCTATAAGCAGGGCGAATTCACGGAGCTCTGCGCCGGCCCGCATCTGATGAGCACGGGCGCGGTCAAGGCGTTCAAGCTCACGCAGTGCACGGGCGCTTACTGGCGCGGCGACTCGACCAAAGCGATGCTGCAGCGCGTTTACGGCACGGCGTTCCCGAAGAAAAGCGAGCTCGACGATCACCTCGCGGCGCTCGAAGAGGCGCGCAAGCGCGACCACAACAAACTCGGGCGCGAGCTCGAGCTGTTCACGACGGTCGACTATATCGGTCAGGGCCTGCCGATCATGCTGCCCAAGGGCGCACGCATCATCCAGCAGCTCCAGCGCTTCGTCGAGGACGAGGAGCAGAAGCGCGGCTGGCTGCTGACGAAAACGCCCTTTATGGCGAAAAGCGACCTTTACAAGATCTCCGGCCACTGGGACCATTATCAGGACGGCATGTTCATTCTCGGCGATCCGGAGAAGGACGACGAGGTCTATGCGCTGCGTCCGATGACCTGCCCGTTCCAGTATCAGGCGTATCTGAACAAGGCGCGCTCCTACCGCGACCTGCCCCTCAGATATAACGAAACGTCCACGCTGTTCCGCAACGAGGCCAGCGGTGAGATGCACGGTCTGATCCGCGTGCGCCAGTTCACGATCTCCGAGGGGCACCTGATGTGCCGCCCGGATCAGCTCGAGGACGAGTTCAGAAAATGCCTGGAGCTGGCGATCTTCATGCTCAAGACCGTCGGTCTTTACGACGACGTTTCTTACCGCTTCTCCCAGTGGGATCCCAACGACCGCGCGAAGTATATCGGCACGGAAGAGGAATGGGACGAGGCGCAGGGCATGATGAAGCGCATCCTCGACCATCTGGAGCTGCCCTATAAGATCGGGATCGGCGAAGCGGCGTTCTACGGCCCGAAGCTCGATATCCAGATCAAGAACGTCTTCGGCAAGGAAGACACGCTCATCACGATCCAGATCGACCCGATGATCGCCGAAAAATTCGGCATGGTCTATACGGATAAAGACGGACAGAAGAAGAATCCCATTATCATCCACCGCACGTCCATCGGCTGCTACGAGCGCACGCTCGCGCTGCTGATCGAGAAATACGCCGGTGCGTTCCCGCTGTGGCTCGCGCCCGAGCAGGTGCGCGTGCTGCCCATCGCCGACCGCCACCACGACGCGGCGTACGACGTTCTGCAGAAGCTCAAGGACGCGGGACTGCGCGCCGAGGTCGACGACCGCAGCGAAAAGCTCGGCTATAAGCTGCGCGAGGCAAGAATGCAGCGCGTGCCGTATCTCATTGTCATCGGCGACAAGGAAGCCGAGGACGGCTCCATCTCCCTGCGCAAGCGCGGCAGCGAGGAGAGCGCGTCCGTCTCGGTCGACGCGTTCATTGAAAGAGCGCTGAAGGAGATCGCAGACAAGGTCATCGACTGAATTAAAGATTAATTGAATTTCCCGAAAGCCCGTGGTTGTATTGCACGCTCCCGCCGATAAAAAGAATATCAGCACCGTCCTGATGCTTCTTCAGTTCGCGATCTTCGGTTTCAGCTTCGTTGCGATGGAAAAGCTGATCGACTGCGGCTGCCGCTCGCTCCTGATCATCGGCGTGCGGTTCCTGCTCGGCTCGGCGGTGCTTGCGCTCGCGGGGCTGTTTCTGCCGAAATACAGCGTTTTCGCCTTCCGTCCGGACAGGATCAGCGTGCTTTACGGCCTCGGCGCGGGGCTGATGCTCTTCGTCGCGCACGGGTTCCAGACCTACGCGAGCGAATACACCTCCGCGGCGAACAACGCCCTGTTCACGGGCCTCAACGTCGTCTTCGTCGCGGTGCTGACGATGATCCTGCGGCGCAGGCCCGATCTTAAAGTGATCGTCTGCACGCTGATGAGCATCGTCGGCGTCGCGCTGGTCGCGGGGTTTTCCTTCCGCGGCTTTACCCCGAACTTCGGCGACGGTCTGGCGGTGCTCAGCGGTCTGAGCTTCGGCCTTAATTATATGCTGCTCGAAAAGCTTCTTTCCCGCAAGGGGATCAACCTCTGCGTGTTCACGGTGTTTCAGATGCTCGTTCCCTCCGCGCTCGGTTTCGCGGGCTCCGCGCTGTTCGAGCGCGGCGGTTACGCGCAGATCGGTCTCGGCGCGGCGCTGATCTGGTTTCTGTTCATGGGCGTCGTCGCCTCCGCCGCGACGTATCTGATCCAGGCGTTCGCGCAGTCGCACATCTCCGCGACGACGATCTCCGTGCTCTCCTGCACCGAACCCGTATTTGCGGCGGTCTTTTCGATCATGCTCGGCTATGACACGTTTTCCCTGCGTCTGGCGCTGGGATTTGTACTCATCATTTCCGCGACGTTAATTGTCTCGCTCGTTCCTGCGAAGCGGAGGAACGGCGATACCGTGAAATCGTGAAGTCGTGAAATCGGGCAGTTAAATATACGCGGACACTCTTTTGCAATTATAAGGAGTTTAATCTATGAAAAGCTATCGGGATCTGGACGTATGGAAAAAGTCGATGGATCTGATTAAAGAGGTTTATTGTCTTGTTCGGCTGTTGCCGAAAGAAGAAAACTATGCGCCGGCGGATCAGATGCGCAGAGCAGCTATTTCGATTGCGTCAAATATTTCCGAAGGCTACGGAAGAAATTCTAAAAACGATTTTATCAGGTTTCTCAATATCGCGCACGGCTCCAAATGCGAACTTGAAACACAATTATACGCGTGCAATATGCTGGGATATGTTGAACAGGCCCGCCTTGAGCCTGCGCTTCAATTATGTGAAGATATCGGGAAAAATGTTATATATGTTGACAAACAGATTAAAAAAATGATATCATAGTTTTTGAACGGAAAACGACATCCCGACTCAACGATCTCACGACATCACGATCTCACGACATCACGATTTCACGACATCACGATCTCACGACTTCACGATCTCACGATTTCACGACTTCACGATTTCACGATAACAGAAAGGAGAACCGACCATGCTCTTCCAGAAAATCATCTCCCTCTTCCTCGCGATCCTCGCGTTTTTCGCCTCGTTCTCGAATAAGACCTGGGACGACGCTTACGTCGAGGGTACCTTCCCGCTGATCGGTGTGACCGAACAGGCGGAGGACACGGTGCGCGTCTGCTCGTTCAATATCCGCTGTACCGACGTCAACGGCGTCGAGATGAAGGACCGCATCCGCATCGCGGTGCAGAAGATCCTCGAGATCGATCCCGATTCCTTCGGCGTGCAGGAGGCGACGCCCGTCTGGATGGAAGCCCTCAAAACCCTGCTGCCCGACTACGCCTTCGTCGGCGTGGAGCGCGACGGCGACGGCAAGGGCGAGGCTTGCCCCGTATTCTATAAAAGAGAGAAATACACCGTGCGCTACAGCGACACAAAGTGGCTCTCCGAGACGCCCGACGTGCCCTCCCGCGGGTGGGACGGCGCATGCAACCGCGTATTTACCTACGCGGCGCTGAAGAACAAATACACCGGCGAGGAATACATCCACATCAATTCCCACTTCGACCACAAGGGACCGCAGGCGCAGAAGAACGGCGCGCAAGAGATCGTCGATTTCGTGCGCAGCACGATGCCGACGGAAAAGGCGATCGTGTTCACCGCAGATATGAACGTCTACGACACGAGCGAAGCGTACCGCACGATGACCTCGTATTTCTCCGACGCGCGCAAAACGGCGGAGGATTCGGTATACTACGGCACCTTCCACGCCGCCCACCCGGAGACACATCAGAACTCGATCATCGACTATGTGCTGTATAACGACAAGGTCGAGGCGAAGGTCTTCCGCGTCGTTACCGAGGGCGTCGAGGGCAGATTCGTCTCCGACCACTTCCCGATCTACGCGGATCTGAAGATCCTGTAATCAAAGAAAATCAAAACGGCAGCCCCTGAAAACGGAGCTGCCGCTTTTTTTTCAATGATCCGTTGTCGTTTCGCCGCGGGTGCTTATGACGTCCAGACCGGGGTCTGGAAGCTGTAATATGTTACGTGGCAGTAAGTGCATTCATAATAGCCCCAGCCCTCCGCGAATTCATGCGTTTTACCGAAATGCCGCATCGGACAGACATACGGAATTTCTTTGTATTTCAGTTCGTCGGGCACATCGTTGGGATTGATGACGTCCCACTCGGGATCCGCGCCGCCGGCGACTGTCTGCAGCTCGTCGTCGCCGAGCTCCGCGTTTGTCTTTTTTCGGGAGGCGCGGGCGGAGCATACGCCGCCATTTTTTTGCTTCAAAATCGAGATATTCCTTCGCCTGCGTTTCATTGAGCGTAACGCCGTATTCTTTCTTGAACCATGCAAGAACTTCGCCGACCGTCGGTGTTTCCATGTTTTTTCTCCGTTATATTTTTATTGATCCCGTATTTATAATTCATATCAGGTATACTCGATAACCCAATCCGTCCCGACAATAATATTGCAGTTGCAGCATTTTTTATAAGCGGGGTCTGATTCCACGGGAACCCAGATATGCGTGGCGACTCCCGACGTGTTCCCGGAACAGCGCCACGGGATTTTTACCTTTTCGACGACCGCAAAGTCGTCATCCGGATTTGCGCCGCCCGCGACCGACGCCGCTTCATTATCGCCGAGTTCAAAATCCTTTTTTGCTTTGAAATTGAGATAGTCCTGCGCCTGCGCCTCTGTGAGCGCTATGCCGTAATCCTTCCTGAACCGTTCGAGAACGGCGTTGATTTTTGATGCGTCCATTGCCGGATCTCCTTTCTGCTGTCGGCACTTTTGACCGTATTTATTGTAGCACAGAGAAATTGTTCTTCAATCATAAAGCGGCCGAAAACGCTGAACACAGAACCGTAGGCGACATAACAAATGCTATTAACTATGAGTCTTATATATTCCCCGCGTTCGTGCTATGCACGAAAAATAGCGGAAAATATCGTTAAAAGTGACGATTTACTTCGGCTGCGCTTTGTGTATAATAGAAGATAAGATAATATATCTTGTTTTGCACGCAATTATTAAAAATCGACAGGAGGTTCTTTGCATGAAAAAACGAACAAACAAACTGTTGTCGACGCTGCTTTCGCTGGCGCTGCTGCTGGGGATTTTCGCTCCCGGGTTTACCGTATATGCGGGCGTTGTCGACAGCGGCGACTGCGGAGATAACGTCGCGTGGTCGCTCGACGACGGGGGCGTGATGACGATCTCCGTCAAGGACGCGACTCAACCCGGCGAAATGACGGATTACGTCAGCAGCTCCGACACGCCCTGGTATTCGCACCTCGGCGACGTCACGTCGGTCATTGTAAAAGAGGGCGTGACGAAGGTCGGCAACCGCGCGTTTGACAGCGCGATCAACGTCGAAACCGTCTCGCTGCCGAAGGGCCTGAAAACGATCGGCGACTCGGCGTTTTTCGGCATTGAGAAGCTGAAGGAGGTCGACCTGCCCGAGGGGCTTGAGACGGTCGGCGATTACGCTTTCAAAGCCTGCGTCCTGTTAAGCAAAGTCACGACGCAGGAGGGGCTTGTGACGATCGGCGAATCCGCCTTCAGCGATTGTGCCGAACTGAGCGAAGTCAAGCTCTCAGAGGGGTTGAAAACGATCGGCGAATACGCGTTCGGCGCCTGCGAGAAGCTGACGGAGATCAAGCTTCCCGAAACGCTTGAGGTCATAGATATGGACGCGTTCAACAAAGCCGGTCTTCTGCAGATCGATATTCCCGCAAGCGTCCAGCAGATCAAAACCGGCGCGTTTATCTGCGGCAACATGACGAAGATCACCGTCGCGTCGGAGAATGAGAACTTCAAGTCGGTCGACGGCGTGCTGTATTCCAAAGACGGCAAAACGCTTCTGCGCATGCCTGCGAAAAAGAACGGGGACAGCTACATCAACTTTACGGTTCCCGACGGCGTCGAGAAGATCGGGGAGTACGCTTTCACGTATTCGGAAACGCTCTTGGACGTTTATATCCCCGCGACGGTTGAGACGATCGGGACCGGCGCGTTTGAATTCTGCACGCAGCTTTCCGGCGTTATTTTCCTCGACGCGGAAAATTCCAAACTGAAAAGCCTGGGCAGTTACTGCTTCAGCGACTGTAAGAATCTGACGACCGTTTCGCTTCCCGCATCCGTCACCGAGATCGGGATCTCATGCTTCTCGGGCTGCGAATATCTCGCATCGTTCGTTGTGCCGAAAACGGTCGCATCCCTTCCCGAGTCCGCGTTTTTCGGCTGCGGCAACCTGCAGAAGATCGTGATCTCCAATACGATGACACAGATCGGGGAGAATGCTTTCGCCGGCTGCGATGCGCTTGCGGACGTGTATTATCTCGGCAAATCGACCGAAGCGGATACGCTGAAAACGAGCGTTGCCGCCGGCAACGATAAGCTGACCGGCGCGACCTGGAGCTGCATCGAGGACGACGTCCTCGCGACCGGCAAGATCGGCGCCACCGATATCGACTGGACCGTCTACGGCTCCGGCCTGCTGAAAATCGACGCCACAGGCACGGATAAGGACATGCCCGACGATGTGTGCCCGTGGAACGACTGGAGCTTCGCGATCACCTCGCTCGAGATCGGCAGCGGGGTCGCCTCGATCGGCGCGCGCGCGTTCAAATATCTGAACGGCGTGCGCGGCGTCGTGACGATTCCCGATACCGTAACAATGGTCCGCATCGAGGCTTTTGCATACTGCCGTCAGCTGTTCGGGGTCGTTTTCCCCGCGTCTGTGTCGCAGATACCGGATTACTGCTTTGTCGGGTGCGATGCGCTCGAGTCGGTCGAGATCCCCGAGGGTGTCGCGGCGGTCGACGAATCCGCGTTCAGCAAATGTATCTCCCTGAAAACCGTAACGCTTCCCTCGACGCTGACAAAGATCGAAGAAATGGCGTTCAGCGGGTGCAAATCGCTTGAGGAGGTCGATCTGCCCGAAGGGCTGACCGAGATCGGCGACACCGCCTTCTGTCAGTGCGGCAAACTGAGAAAAATCTCGCTGCCGAAAAGCCTGACGACGCTCGGCGACAGAGTGTTTACGGACATGCCGGGCCTTGAAGAGATCCTCGTTGCCGATGGCTGCGAAAGCTTCGCGAGCGAGGACGGCGTACTCTTCTCCGCGGACAAGACGATGCTAATCTGCTATCCCGAAGGCAAGACAGGCGCATCCTACACGGTGCCGGAGAGCGTAAAGGCTTTCGCCCCGGACGCAATTCATCATAATCAGAACCTGACCGGGCTCATTCTGCCCGAAGCGCTCGGAGAGCTTTCCTATTGCGCGATCCAGCGCTGCCCCATTGAAAACCTCGCGATCCCCGAGGGTGTTGTGAAGATTTGCGAAGGCTCCGCGGCGGACTTCAGTCTTGACGCGGAAAACCGCAAGACGCTGAAAACGGTCTATCTCCCCGCGGCTCTGACCGAGGTCGGGGAAAACGCCTTTGCATACAACGATGATCTGACCGACGTTTATTACGGCGGCACCGAAGAGCAGTGGATCGCGCTCAAGTCGATGATCAATCCCGTCGGGAACGAGCCCCTGCTGAATGCGACCGTGCATTACGAAGCGAAAGCGCGCTATACCGTCACCTACGACGCAAACGGCGGCGACGGCGCGCCCGAGGCGCAGAGCGAGCTTTATTATAATCCGATCACACTTTCAGAGACGAAGCCCGTGCACACTGTAACGGTGACGTTCGACGCCCTCGGCGGCACGGTCGATCCCGCGGAGATCAAGCTCGACGCGGCGTTCGTCTGCTGGAATACGGATAAGGACGGCGTCGGCGAGAACTTCGATCCCGGCGCGGAATATACCAAAGTCGAAGACGTCACGCTTTACGCGAAATGGGAGCTTCCCGAGATCGGCGAGCTGCCGGAGCCGACGCGCGAGGGCTTTTACTTCAACGGCTGGTTCACCGACCCGGTGGACGAGACCGCGGTCACCCCGGCGATCGCCCCGGAAGCCGACGCCACGTTTTACGCCCACTGGTCCGAAATACCGAAGCACACCCTGACCTTTGACGCGAACGGCGGCGAAGGCGCGCCCGAAGCGATCGAAAAGTACGACGGCTACGCCATCGTTCTGCCCGATACGGTCCCCACGCGCAGCGTGACGGTTACGTTTGACGCCTGCGGCGGCAAGGTCAAGACCGCGTCCGTAAAACTTGACGCGGAATTCACCTCCTGGAACGCCGATCCGGAGGGCGGCGCAACCACGTATCTTCCCGGCTCGGAGTATGACGTCAACGACAATATTACCCTTTACGCGCAGTGGGCGTTTTCCGCAGTGGGCAAGCTGCCGAAGGCGGAACGGGAAGGCTATGTCTTTGACGGATGGTATACCGAAGAAGAGAACGGCAGCAAGGTTACGAAAGACCTGCAGCCGGAAACCGACATGACCGTGTACGCGCATTGGTCCGAGCTGAAAACCTATACCGTTTCCTTTGACGCGAACGGCGGCAGCGACGCGCCCGCGACGATCGACAAGACCGAGGGCAAGACGGTGAAACTGCCCGACGCGATCCCCGCGCGCAGCGTGACGGTTTCGTTTGAGGCCCTCGGAGGCATGGTTGAACCCGCGTCCGTCAAGCTCGACGAAAAGTTTGTCGAATGGAACACTTCTTCCGACGGTTCCGGCACGGCATACGCTCCCGGCGCGGATTTCGACAAGGATGAGGATACAACGCTTTACGCCGTCTGGGAGCTTTCCGCCCTGGGCGAGCTGCCGGATGCGGAACGGACGGGATATAAATTCGAAGGCTGGTTCACCGAGAAGGAGAACGGCGACGAGATCACGAAAGATCTGCAGCCGGACGGCGATCTGACCGTGTATGCGCATTGGTCCGAGATCGTTGTGTATACCGTTTCCTTTGACGCGAACAACGGTGACGGCGCGCCCGCGTCGATCGATAAGACCGGGGGCGAGGCGGTGAAATTACCCGAAACGATTCCCGAACGCAGCGTGACGGTCACCTTCGACGCCTGCGGCGGAACGGTCGATACTGCTTCCGTAAAACTCAATGCGAAATTTACGGGCTGGAATACAAATAAAAACGGCTCCGGCAATTCGTATGCCGCCGGCGCAGACTTCGCGGAAGACGGGAATATAACGCTTTACGCGCAATGGGAGCTGCCCACACTCGAAAAACTGCCCGCGGCAAGCAAAGAAGGATATGTTTTCAAAGGTTGGTATAACGACGCCGCCGGCAGCTTTGAGATTACCTTGGATACGGTTCTGCAGTTCGATCTGACCGTATACGCGGTTTACGGGGAGATTCCCGAGCAGACCACCTCCGACGTGCCTCCCGAAGGTACCACCGGCAGCGTGCCTCCCGAAGGTACCACCGGCGCCGTGCCTCCCGAAGGTACCACCGGCAGCGTGCCTCCCGAAGGTACCACCGGCGCCGTGCCTCCCGAAGGTACCACCGGCAGCGTGCCTCCCGAAGGTACCACCGGCGCCGTGCCTCCCGAAGGTACCACCGGCGCCGTG
>JAFRPB010000053.1 GCA_017429345.1 Clostridia bacterium
GGTGAGCTGCGTCAATATACGGCGGAGGAAATTCGTCTTTTTCGTGAAAGCGTGATCGCACAGGTCGGCATAATTGAAGCAAACCGCCTTATGGCGGTATAATTTCAAAAGAAGTTTATGATAACGGGCAGACTTCGGTCTGCCCCAAATTACAAGGAGAAATGATTATGAAAAAGAAAACGAAATACAACGTATCCGGCGAGGATAACCGTCAGATAGCGATCTACGCAAGAAAATCCCGTATTACGAACAAAGGAGACAGTATCGGCGTACAGTTCAAGCAGAGCGCCGATTATGCTATCAACCAGATGCAACTGCCGGAGGATTACGAATTTGCCAAATATGAGGACAAGGGTCTCAGCGGCTATTATTCCGACAGACCTGATTTTCAGCGTATGCTCCGAGATATTGAAGCGGGCAAGATCAAGGCGGTCGCCTGCTACAAGCTTGACCGAATCAGCCGTAAGACCGGCGACCTGATGAGATTGCTCGAATACTTTGAAAAGTTCGGAGTGACGCTGCTTGTGTGTTCGAATAATATCAATACGCAGATCAGCACCTCCAAAATCATCATTCAGGTGCTGGCGATCATCGCGGAGTTTGAGCGTGATACGCTGACCGAGCGCGTTCAGGACAATCTGATGGAGCTTGCAAAAGACGGCCGCTGGCTCGGCGGTCGTGCGCCGACAGGGTTCAAATCCGAAAAGCTGACGACCGGATTCGGGAAGAACAAGACAACCATCACCTATCTGACCGGCGTCGAAGATGAAACGGCGATCGTGAAAAAGATCTTTGAGATGCTTCTCAAAACCCGTTCTGTCTGCCGCACGGCGACTATTATGTCAGAGGAGTATAAAACGAAAAACGGCGCCGAGTTCACCGCGCTTGCCGTCCGTGACATCGTAAAGAATCCGATCTACTGTACCGCCGACGAACGCGCCTACAATTATTTTCTCGACAAAGGCGGGAATATTTTCGGGGACTTTACAGAATTCACTGGAAAAAACGGCATTTCGGTGTATAATAGAACTGACCAGTACAAGATCGAAGACGACGATTCGACCTTCTTCAATCCGAAGTTCTCTCAGGTGAGGAAGAACAAGGATATTTCCGAATGGATCATTTCGGTCGGAAGGCACGAAGGCGTGATCCCGTCCGATCAATGGATCGCGGCGCAGGATCTTCTCGAAGAGATCGCCGAAAGATACAACCGTCCGCACCGTAAAACGAACGCTCTGCTTTCAGGACTGATGTATTGTCCCGTCTGCGGCAGAAGACTGAACGTTGTACCCGAGTCAGACAGATACACCAACGGAAAGCCGCGCTTCAAATACGTTTGCCCGGGGTACAGGAAAAAGGAATGCACCTTCAAAGCCGTCGACGGCGTTCTGATGGACGAATACCTTGTCGAGAAGCTTTCAAATCTCAGTAAGGAAGAGAGCGAATATTATAACAATCTCTTCCTCCGCCGAATCGACGATATGATCTCCGCCGACGAGCTTGAAACGGAATACAAGACAACAAAGAAATCCGTTGAACGCACCGAAACGGCGATCGCCAATCAGATACGCAATCTGCGCGAAGCGGATGCGGCGCTCCGAAAATATAGTGAGGACGACATAGCAGAACTGAACGCGGAACTCGAGAAACTGAAGCGCGAACTTGATCGGATAGAGGCGGCGCGCTCCGGAAACAAACAGGTCGCGCACGATCTCGACGGCATTCGTAAAAAGTTGCTGTCGTTTGCGGAGTATGCAAAAGGGGCGACGCCGGAGGAACTGATCAATCTTATTACGACGGTCGTTGAACGCATCTATATTTCCACGGAGGACGGCAAAAGAGTCTGTCATATCTTCGTGAAAGGCTGTACCAAAGAGGACTATAAAGACCTCTTCGGCACAGCCGGATACATAGGAAATACGGGCGTTTCGCCTATCAAAGCCCTGTTGTGTGATTCGGACAAGGATAGGAAACTGCATCCATACATTCGCAGGGCTTCGGCTTCGCAACAAATGCGCCGAGCTCATGCAAAAGCAGGGTCACGAGGAGCCGACCGGGCAGGCGAAGATCACGCCGGCGTACGATCTGCCGTGTGAATACGTCATTCACACCGTCGGACCTATCGTAAACGGCAGACTGACGGCAAGGCACGAGGAACTGCTCGCGTCCTGTTACAAGTCATGCCTTGCGCTTGCGGAGGAAAACGGGCTCGGCAGTATCGCGTTCTGCTGTATCTCCACCGGCGTGTTCGGCTTTCCGCAGAGGCGCGCGGCAGAGATCGCGGTTCAGACGGTACGCGATTACAAAGCAAATACCCACAGCAAAATCGAGGTGATATTCAATGTTTTCAAGGATGAAGATTACGGCATCTACCGGGAATTACTCGGATAATATCAAAAGACTGAAAAAGGCGCTCGCCGGATGTGACGCGGTCGTCATCGGCGCGGGAGCCGGACTTTCCACCTCGGCCGGTTTCGTTTACAGCGGCGAACGGTTTGAAAAATACTTTTCCGATTTCGGGAAGAAATACGGCTTCAAGGATATGTATTCGGGCGGGTTTTACCCTTATCAGACGAAAGAGGAATTCTGGGCGTACTGGTCGAGATACATTTTCGTCAACCGCTATATGGACGCGCCGAAACCGGTTTACAATGAACTGTTCGATCTCGTGAAGGACAAGGACTATTTCGTCATCACCACGAACGTCGATCACTGCTTTCAGAAGGCGGGCTTTGATAAAAAGCGGCTGTTCTATACGCAGGGCGACTACGGACTGTTCCAGTGCAGCGTGCCGTGCCATGACAAAACGTATGAAAACGAAGAGATCATTCGCTGTATGGTCGA
>JAFRPB010000054.1 GCA_017429345.1 Clostridia bacterium
CCAACACCCAACACCTTACACCTAACCCCACCAAAAGGAGGCAACACAATGAAGTACGTCATCATCAACGCGGACGATTTCGGCATGTGCCACAGCGGCAACCTCGCCGTGTTCGACCTGCTGGAAAAAGGCGGCATCACCTCGTCCACCATCATGGCGCCCTGCGCGTGGGCGCGCGAAGCTGCGGAATTTGCTTCGAAGCACCCGGAATACGCGATCGGCGTGCACCTGACGACAACGAGCGAGTGGCACAACTACCGCTGGGCTCCCGTGGCGGACGGCGTTCCCTCGCTTCGGGACGAGGAGGGCTTCATGTGGCACGAGAGCGATCAGTTTGAGGAGCATGCGGATCTTGCCGAGGCGCAGAAGGAGATCGTCGCGCAGATCGAAAAGCTGAAAAAGTTCGGCCTTGTCCCCTCGCATCTGGACAATCACATGGGCTCGCTCTACGGTATCGAGAAGGGCAGGACCGAACTTCTCGAGATGACGCTCGGCGTTTGCGCGCAATACCGCCTGCCGTTCCGCATTCCGCTGAAATTCAAGCCCGAGCAGATGGAGAACGAAACGCTCGATATCCATGTGCCGCTGGAGCTGATCAACGGCCTGTTCGCGAAGGTCAACGCCTTCTGCGAGGGGTATAAAGTCGCCGCGCCGGATTATCTGATGCCCGGCGATTGGGCGGGTCCGCAGAAGGACTCCTTTGAGAATTACCGCGAGTATATCTATGAGCTTTATCGCTCCTTCGAGGACGACGCCGTGACCGAGACCTATATCCACCCGATCCTGATCACCGAGGAATCACAGGCGATCACCGGCACCTGGCAGCGCAGAAACTGGGAATACCGGCTGTTCGGCGATCCCGAAACGCATAAATTCTTCGATTCGATCGGCGTAAAGAAGATCAGTTACCGGGATCTGAACCGAATGAGAGGATTTGATAAATAATGCTGCGGATTGAACATCTTACGAAATCCTTCGGTGAGAAAATCGCCGTGAACGATCTTTCCCTGCATATCGCGCCGGGGGAGATCTACGGCTTTATCGGGCACAACGGCGCAGGCAAGACCACAACGCTGAAATCCGTCGTCGGCATTCAGAATTTCGACGCGGGCGAGATCACGATCGGCGGCGTTTCCCTGAAGCAGGACCCGATCGGCTGCAAGAAAATGCTCGCCTATATCCCCGATAATCCCGATATCTATGAGTTCATGACCGGGATCAAATACCTGAACTTCATCGCCGATATTTTCGGCGTCGAAGCGAATACAAGGCGCGAGCGCATCAAAGAATATGCCGACCGCTTCGAACTGACCGCGGATCTCGCGCAGCCGGTCTCCGCCTATTCGCACGGCATGAAGCAGAAGCTCGCGATAATTTCGGCGTGGCTGCACGAGCCGCGCCTGATCGTGATGGACGAACCCTTTGTCGGCCTTGACCCGAAGGCGTCGTTCCTGCTCAAGGAAATGATGCGAGAGGTCTGCAGAGGGGGCGGCGCGATCTTTTTCTCGACGCACGTGCTCGAGGTCGCCGAAAAACTCTGCGACAAGGTTGCGATCATCAAGCAGGGCAGTCTCATCCGTTCCGGCACGATGGACGAGGTGCGCGGCGACGAATCGCTTGAAAACGTTTTCCTCGAACTGGAAGCGGAGGCTGAGGCTTAAGTAACCGCTGATACCTTAACGCTGCGGCGTGTTTTCGGGAATATTCTTTACAGCGGAGGACGCTTATGCTGAAAACTCTGATAAAAAAACAGTTTACGGAATTGTTCCGCACATATTTTTACGATCAGAAGAAAAATAAAGCGCGCTCGAAGCTTTCCGTGATCGCGTGGTTTGTTTTCTTTATCACGATCATGTGCGGCGTGCTCGGCGGGATGTTTGTCTCGCTTTCCGTGTCTCTCTGCCGGGGACTTATGGCTGCCGACATGAGCTGGATGTATTTTGCCGTGCTTGGTCTTCTTGCGTTATGCCTCGGTCTGTTCGGTAGCGTGTTCAACACCTATTCGGGGCTGTATCTCGCGAAGGACAACGATCTTCTGCTTTCGATGCCGATACCGATCCGGCTTATCATGGCGTCGCGGATCGTCAGCGTATATCTTCTGGGACTTATGTACTGCAGCGTTGTTTTTCTGCCGGCGATGATCGTGTATTGGATCAATGCGCAGTTATCCTTCGCGACTGTCGCAGGTCCTCTTGTGATGTACGCCGTCATCTCGGTATTCGTGTTGATCCTGTCCTGCTCGCTCGGCTGGGTCGTGGCGAAGATCAGTCTGAAGCTCAAGAACAGAAGCTTTATCACCGTGTTTGTTTCGCTTTTGTTTATCGGGGTTTATTATTTCTTCTATTTCAAAGCGCAGACCATGATCCAGAATCTTCTGGCGAACGCCTCCGAATACGGCGAAAAGATCCGCGGTTCGGCGTACATCGTTTATCTGTTCGGCAGGATCGGCGAGGCAGATCCGGCTGTGAGTGCGGGCTTCGTTGCCGCTGCGGCGCTGCTGTTCCTGCTGATATGGCGGCTTCTTACCCGCGGCTTTGTGGATGTCGCGACTGCTGCCGCGCCGGTGACAAAGACGCGTTACAAAGAAGAATACATCAAGCGCACCTCGGTATCCGCAGCGCTGCTGCGAAAGGAATTCGGCAGGTTTACTGCGAGTCCGAACTATATGCTCAACTGCGGCATGGGTATTCTGTCCCTTACGGCGGCGGGGATCGTGCTGCTGGTCAAAGGGCAGGCTCTGCTCGCCCCGGTGCAGGGACTTTTGGCGGAGTTCAACGGCGCGCTTCCGGTGATGCTCTGCGCTGTGAGCTGTATGCTCGTATCGATGAACGATATGGCGACGCCCTCGGTGTCGCTTGAGGGAAAAAGCATCTGGATCGCGCAGTTGCTCCCCGTTACCGCGTGGCAGGTTTTGAAGGCGAAGCTCAATGTGCAGCTGATCCTGACGGCTGTGCCGACGGTGTTCTGTAACGCTTGCGCGCTGATCGTGCTGAGGATTCCGGTTGCCGAATCACTGATGTATATGCTCACGCCCCTTGTTTACGCGCTGTTTTCGGCGCTGCTCGGGCTGACGCTCGGGCTGAAGATGCCGAATCTGTCATGGACGAACGAGACCGTGCCAATCAAGCAGGCAGGCAATATCCTGATCGCGCTGTTCAGCGGCTGGGGTTACGCGCTTCTGGTCGGCGGGGCGTATCTCATTCTCGGCGCGCTGCTCGGCCCGGTTCCGTATCTGATCCTTGTGTGCGCGATGACGGTCGCGGCGTCGTTCTTTCTTTTCCGGTGGCTGAAGACAAAAGGCTCGGAAATCTACGCTTCACTTTGACGGGGGTGTGTTTCGCATGAAAAAAACAGGAATTGCCGCGTTTCTGCTGATATTCACGCTGCTGTTTGCCGGCTGCGTTTCCTCCGGCGGGAAATATCAGACGTTTCTCTGCATCTCAAATATGGACGACCGCTCCTTTTCAATGGAGTATACCTCCTTCGACGGCAAAAAGTATTACGTGATCACGCCGAAAAAGGATACGGAGCTGAGAATGAGATTCGTGACGAAGTCCGGCTCGCTCAAATGCACCGTAACGGAAAAGGGGACAGCGCAGGACGTGTACTACCAGAAGGAAATACAGGATTCAGAAGCGTCCGTACCGATGAAAAAAGGCGTCAAATATACGGTCTGGTTGATTGCCGAAGCGCATGAGGGCGCGTTTTACTTCGACTGGTCTTAACGGATCGCGTTTTATACGGAGAGCATATGAATACATTCTTTGACCTGAAAGACAAAAAATGGAAAAACGGCGTGTTGGCTCGTCTTCCGCGGCACGATCTGTATTTCGGCACGCCGGAAAACCGGCCGACCGCGGGGATCCCGATCGGCGACGGCGACACGGGATCTCTTTTGTGGCTTGAAAAAGACGCGATCCACATTCACATCAACAAGTGCGACCTGTGGCAGGACGCGCCGAAGGGCGTGACCTGGAACGACGACGTTTACTGCTCGGGCCACGAGGAAGAGCTGACCTGCGTCAAACACGGCGGAGAGCTGACGGTTCGGTTCTCTTTGCCGCTGTTTGAGTATTTATATCAGAAGGAATTCTGCGCGCGGCTGCGTCTATCGGACGCGGTCGCGCTTTTGGACTGTGAAACGCCTTTCGGCGGCGTCCGCGCCCGCGCTTTCGCGGAAAACGGCGTGAGCGTCTTATCTCTCAGGGCGTCGTTTGCGGAAGCCGAAGCGCCGGAGATCCGTCTATCCCGTTTCGGCAGCCGCACACTCTGGCATTGGTACTGGAAACAGAAATTTGTCCCCGAAACGAGTCTTGACGGGACGCAGGCTTTCGCCGAAGACGAAACGCTGTATATCACGCAGGAGCTTGAGCCTACGAAGTTCTGCGTCGGTCTGCGCATGGTCGGCGCGCCGTCTGGCTCCCGCGTTCTGAACACGCACAGCGTGTCGATGGAGCTGCCCTGCGCAGAAGCACAGGAGTTCATTCTTTTCTGGACGGTCAGAACGGGGAATACGGCAGAAGAAGCGAAAGAAAACTGCCGCTGTGCGCTTGACGGGGCAGCAAAGGCGGGCGAGGCGGCGCTGTACGAAGCGCACGCCGCGGCGTGGCGGTCGTTTTGGGAAAAGTCGTATCTCGCAATTCCCGACGACTATCTCGAAAATATTTATTATCTGTATCTGTATTATATGAACAGCGAGAGCCGCGGCGCGTATCCGCCGCATTTTACGAACGGGCTCTGGGGATTTTATCACGATTACGTGCCGTGGAATTATTATTTCCACTATAACGAGCAGCATCTTTACGCGCCGCTCGATACGGCAGGCCATGGCGAGCTGTCCGAATGCTGGTGGGCGCTGCGCAGAAACGGTCTTGGCGTCATGCGCCGCTACGCGCGCGAGGTCAAGGGCAAAAACGGGATTTTCCTGCACGACGTGACGGACCGTTACGGCAGAGGCGCGGAATATCACCGCGAGAACCATACCGTCGGCGCGATCTGCGCGCTGCAGATGTGGCGGCATTACCGTTTTACCGGCGACGAAGCGTTTCTGCGGGATACGGCGCTGCCGTTTCTTCGCGGCGCGACGGAGTTTTATCTCGATTTTCTTGTGAAAGAAGACGACGGTCTGTATCATATCCATTCTGCCGCCGCATACGAGGGTAACGAGACCGCGAACGACACGATCACGGATCTGACCGCAATCCGCGCGCTGTTTCCCGTATATCTGCCTTATGCAGATAAAGAAACCGCGGAAAGAATGCGGGACGTACTCGCACATCTTCCCGAACCGTTCCGTCTGCCGCTCAGACAGGGAACGGATCTCGACGGCGACCGCTTTGCCTTCGGCGTCGGGAAAGGGAGAAATCCGAAGGGGGACGGCACGGTCTTCGCCGTCGGGATCAAGGACGGAAGGCCCGTGCGCAAGAGCTTCGGAGATCCGGCGAAGCATGAAGAGATCGACGCGTTCCCCGATGTGGAGCTCTGCGGACTGTATCCGTCCGGCTTCGTCGGGCTGAAGGACAGAGGGACGCCCGCATGGGATACGCATTACAATCAGCTGATGACCCATCCGGACGGCGAAAAGACGGGCCACTGGAACATGCTGCCGATCTTCCTTGCGCGTATGGGCGAGGGTGAACGGATCTATGAGACCGTCCGCTCGATGCTCTCGAATTATCAGGGCTTTCCGAACGGACTCAACGCAGAGGGCGGTGAGGTCGGCACGCTCGTCGGGGACGCGCCCGCGTTCTATCCTGTTGAGAATTACGAGACGGAAGAAAAATTTCTTCTTCGCACGGACGATTTCGTCCACTTCGATTTTGAAACGGAACCGATCGTCGCGCAGGCGATCCTTGAGGGGCTGATCCAGAGTCACGAAGGCGTGATCCGGCTTCTGCCCGCGCAGAACGCCCTGCCTGTATCGTTCCGCCTGTTCGCGGAGGGCGGTTTTGCGGTCGGCGCGGAGTTTACGGAGACCGGCTTCGTCGTCACGGTCGAGAGCCTGCGCGGGGAAGACTGTTATATTCAGCTTCCGAAGTATTATGCCGGCCTTTCTCTGTTCGCGTATATCTCGCGTGCCGGGGGAGCTTTCCGCGCAGCAGAAATAAAAGAAACCGTTCTCGGCAGAGAAACGGTCTTGGATTTTTCCGAACTCGGAAAAGGTTCGATCCTTCTTCTGTCAAGCGTGCCTGCCCAAGACCTCGTTACCGAACCGCAGGAACCGTCCGAACCGAATATGCAGATGAAACGGTGCGGAAAAGCCGTTCTCGGCTCGCCCGCACTGATGCGGTAAAAAAAGGCGCGCGAGCGCCTTTTTTCAGGTAGAAAGGAGGAGGGAGGAAGTTCGGAAGTCGCTGCGCGACTTGTTTATTATAAGTGTGGAGGGTGAAGAGTGCAGAGTGAAGTGTCGGAAGTCGCTGCGCAACTTGTTTATTATAAGTGAAAATGTCAATCTCAAAATGTAGGTTTTCGCCAATTGAAAATGTTGGTTTTTGAAGTAGATAGTCGGGTGGGGATAGAATGTCGCTGCATGAAGCGGGAACGAGGAGCGAAG
>JAFRPB010000055.1 GCA_017429345.1 Clostridia bacterium
TCCGGGCAGCGCGGGCATCTACGTCGCACGGAAGGACGCCCTGCTCTCCGGCGTAAGATTTGATTACGTACTGCTGGATCACAAAGCCGGCCTCGACGCGGCGCTCACGGAAAACGCGTGGAACGCGCTGACCGAAGACAAGGATCTCTATCTTTCGACCGATTCCGGCGTCGTCAGGATGAATCTGGACACGTACCGGACCGAGAAGCGCACCTACCGCCTGATGGTCTCGGAGATCAAGCTGGACGGCAGGTCCGTTCCGATCGAACGCGGGTCCGGTCTGACGATAGACCGCGAGGTCGGCAGTATCGAGTTCGTCCCGGAGGTCGTGAACTATTCCCTCGAAGACCCGAAGATATCATATTATCTGGAAGGGATCGACAGCGGCTATACGACGGTCGCGCAAAGCGAGCTTGAAAGCGTCGTTTATACGAATCTGCCGTTCGGCGAATACACCTTCCATCTTGCGATGATCGACGAGGACACCGGCGAGATCCGCGAGGAAAGCACCTACGGCTTCGTCAAGGAAAAATCGATACACGACAACGACTGGTTCCTGATATACGTGCTGCTTGTCGGGGGACTGTTCGTCGGATGGCTGACGTGGTTCATTACAAGGATCAGCGTACAGCAGACGATCGCGATCCAGCAGGAACGGCTTGCGCTCGCGCTGAAGCAGGTCAGGATGGGCAACGAAACGATCCTTGCGATCGCAAAAACCGTCGACGCAAAAGACGTTCTGACAAGCAAGCATTCCCAGCGCGTTTCGGAGTATTCCGTGCTGATCGCAAAAAAGATCGGCTTTTCCGAAGACGAGCGGGAAAACCTGAGAAAAGCGGCGCTGCTTCACGACATCGGGAAGATCGGGATACCGGAATCGATCCTGAACAAGCCGGAGCGGCTTACGGACCGGGAATACGCGATCATGAAGACCCACGTGACGAGCGGCGCGGATATCCTGAAGGATTTCACGCTGATAGAGCACGTCGTGGAAGGAGCGAAATATCATCACGAACGCTTTGACGGGAACGGTTATCCGGACGGTCTTAAGGGCAAGAACATTCCTCTTTACGGAAGGATAATCGCCATCGCGGACGCCTTCGACGCGATGACCGCCAACCGCGTATACAGAAAGAGACTGGATTTCGCCGAGGTATTGCGAGAACTTAAAAACGGACGGGGAAGCCAGTTCGACCCGGAACTGCTCGACGTCTTCCTTGAAGTGATAGACAACGGCGAGATCGACGTGAACGCGCTTTACGCCGATCCCGCGGAGGAAAACGGGGAGGAAAAAACCGATGAGTAAGGAAAAAAACCTGGTGGGTTGGGTCGCCGCCGCCTGCGCCGTCTGCATCCTTCTTTTCTTCGGATACTATCTTCTGTCACGCGCGCTCACACCGGGGAAAGATCACGCGGAGGTCGGTTTCGTGCTGATCGGAGACGAAAGCACCCCGTACAGCGCAAATTTCATCAGGGCGATCGAAGAGCTTGACCTCCGATACGGAGAAAAGGTCAGCGTCACCGTCCGGAGCAACGTGCCGTACGAGTCCGCCGAACAAATCCTGCGGGAGCTGTGCGACAAGGGATGCGATATCGTTTTTACAAACAGCTTCGGATACGGCGAGACCGCCAAAAGGATCGCCGGAGAGTATCCGAACGTGGAGTTTTGTCAGGCGACATGCGAAAACGCCAACGAGGAGCCCGTTCTCGGAAACTATCATACCTTTATGGGCGAGATCTGCCAGGGACGCTACGTGGCGGGCGTGATAGCCGGTCTGAAGATGCAGGAGATGATCGACGCCGGTCTGATCTCCTCCGACGAAGCGTGGATCGGATACGTCAGCGCATACCCGTACGCCGAGTGTATCTCCGGGTTCACCTCGTTCCTTCTCGGCGCAAGGCAGACCTGCCCGACGGCGAGGATGAAGGTCAAATACACTTACAGCTGGACGAGCTATATGCTTGAGAAGGAATATGCGAAAGAGCTGATCGAAGAGGGATGCGTTATCATCTCGCAGCACGGAGACACGATCGGACCCGCGGTCGAATGTGAAAACGCGAAAAACGATCGCCCGGTTTACCACGTCGGCTATAACGAAGATATGATCAACGTCGCTCCGACGACGTCGCTGGTCGGGACACGGATCGACTGGGCTCCTTATATCTGCGGCGCGGTCGGAGCCGTGCTTGACGAAAAGCGGATCGAGGACGCGGTCTCCGGAAACGTCCACGGGAACGACATAGGCGCGGGCTTCAGGGAGGGCTGGGTCAAAATGCTCGAGCTCAACCCGGTCATCGCCCCCGCGGGAAGCGAGGAGCTTATCCGTGAGACGATCGAAGAGATAGAGACCGGAAAACGCCGCGTGTTCCAGGGGAATTACGTCGGCGTCGATCCGGACGACCCTGACGACGTCTGGGATCTGAACACGGAATTCCCGGAAAATCAAAACGCCTCCGCGCCCTCTTTTCACTACATTCTGCGAGACGTCGTCGTGATAGAGAGATAAAGTATTAACAAATAAATATTGAAAAAGGTTCCCGCAATTGATATAATTTCAGGTGTCGGGTTTATTCCGCTTACGTGTGAAGCGATACGGAGGATGCGCGGACCAAGACGCATCCCATCCTGAAAGCAGGGACCGAATATGGAAGAATTATTCTTTTCCGAAGTTCTGAAGGAAAAGCTGGAGAAAGTAAAAACGTGCGCGCTGTCCGCGCTGGAGGCCCCGGCGGGCTACGGAAAGACCACGGCGATCCGCCGCCTTTTCAGCGAGGGCGACGCGTCGGTGCGCTGGTTCACCGCGGTTGAAGGTATGGCGGACAACAGCTTTCGCTGGTTCATCCGCCAGATAAGCGCCGTCGACGAGGCCGCCGCCCGCGATCTGGAGGATTTGGGCTATCTCAACCGAAGCAACGCCGAGCACGCGGCGCAAATCCTCTCCGACCTGCGCCCGTCCGAACCGCTGACGCTTATCTTCGACAATTTTCAGTTCGCCGTGGAAAGCTGGCAGCCGCAGGTCCTCGGCGCGCTCGCAAATTGCGGCGGCGCGGGCCTTCGGACCGTGTTCATCTCACAGAATTTCGGCAGGCTCCGCGACGTGCTGACCGCGCTCGAGGGGAGCGTCTGCTATATCCGGGGACGCGATCTGCTGTTGTCCGAAGACGACATAGGCGCATACGCCCGTCAGCTCGGGATCCCCGCTTCGCCGGAGGAGATCCGCGCGATCTTTCGCAAAACGGACGGCTGGACTGCGGCGGTCGCGCTTTATCTTGAAAACATCAGGGACAGTATTCCCGAAACCGGTTCGGAGGGGTTGGACGAGCTTCTTTCCGCCGCGTTCTGGCAGAGACTTTCGGACGTACAGCGACGGGTCATGCTTCGCCTTTGCCTGTTCGACCGGATCTCGCCCGGGGTACTCGACGCGCTCGTCCCCGAAGAACTTTCCCCGAGGGACGAGACGGCGCAGCTTTTGCGCCGCGCGCCTCTGATCCTGTACCGTGAGACGAGGAGATCGTTTTATCCCCACGAGCTGTTGACCGCGTTTCTGCGCCGCCGCCTTTCCGAGACGGACGAGGCGTTCCAAAGCGAGATCCTTCGCGCCTCGGCGAAGCTCTTCCGCGACAGCGGACAGACGCGCGAGGCGGTCAACTGCTATTTCCGCGCCGGTGATTACGAGGCGATCCTTGATTGCGATCTCGTATGCCTCATCACCGAAAAATTCGACGGCGTCAGCTATACGGAGCTCGCCCGCCGGGTGCTCGCCGAGTGTCCGGAGGACGTACAGATCAGGTATCCATATTCCCTTCTGCGTTTGTGCTACGCCCTTTACGCCGGGTGCGCATTCGACGAATTCCGCGCGCAGATGCGCCGCGTTTACGCTCTGCTCGAGCGGAGGAACGATCCTCAGCTCCTCGGCGAATGGCGTCTTCTCAACGCCTTTGAGTTCTTCCCGGATCTTGACGCGATGAAAAACGAATACCTCGCCGCGGAAGAGCTGATGAGCGAGCCGTCGAAGATATTTATCAAAGAAGAGCCCTTCCTTTTCGGCTGCGCTTCGATGTGGTATCTCTTTTACGCGAAGCCGGGAACGATGCTCGAGACCGCCGACAAGCTCTCGGAAGCGATGAAGATCTACAACAGACTGACGAACGGGCACGGCGCCGGCGCGGCGGAGATATACCGCGGCGAGGCGTATTCCGTGCAGGGGCGATTCGAGGAATCGGATATCCAGGCGTATCAGGCGGCGTTTTTGTCGGAGCAGTCCGGCAACGCGACCGCGACCTACGGCGCGGCGCTGCTCCTCGGGATCAACGCCATTTACCGCTCCGATATGGTCGGACTGCAAAAGGCGGTCGACTACCTTGAGAACAAGGCGCAGGGCTACTCTTTCCTGCGCGACAGGACGCTCGGGACCTATATGGTCGAGACGGTGCGCGGATATCTGCTCGGGCTGATGATGGAGACCGGGCGAAGCGCGCTGTGGACTCAGGGCGAGGCGGATTCGCTCGCGGATCTCACGTTTACGAACTTCATGATAAAGACCTGCCGGATCACGGACCTGCTTCTGAAAAAAGAATACAAGCAGGCGATCGCGTCGGTGGAAGCCGCGCTTCAGCTCGACGAACGGCTGATCTCCACCTCGACGAAAAACTTCATGTACTGCGGGCTTGCGCTCGGATATATGGCGATCGGCAGGCTCATCAAGGCGTCGGAGTACCTCGATAAGTCGCTCACGCTCGCGGGTCAGGATAAAAACTACACATTTCTCGCCTGTTTCCGCAAGTATTTTCAGGTGCTGTTCATCATGCCGAATATCGCGTCGAAGCACGCCGTGACGATACGCGAGATCAAAGCTCTCGACATCAGCTATACGCGCGCGGACGAAAGCCATATTTTCGCCATGCTTGAAGAAGCGCCTGAGCTTCGGGAGGAGCTGACGGCGCGCGAGCGCGAGGTGGCGGAGCTTGCGGCGAAGGGGATGCGGAACGCGGAGATCGCCGACGTGCTCTTTATTTCGGAGAACACCGTCAAGCATCACCTGAAGATCGCGTTTCAGAAAATGAATATTGACCGCAGAAGCAAGCTGATCGATATGCTTCGCTGACGAAAAAAAACGACAGACGTGTGATTTTGTCCCCCGTCTGTCGATTTTTTTGCAAAAAAACCGCAAAAATGACCCTTTCGGGTGATTCGCGGCGCGCAGGGAGAGTGTAAAATATCCTTGCAAGATGAAAAAATGCGCCTTGGAGGAAAGCTTTATGGACGGATTTTTAATATCGGCGAGGCCGCTGCCCGGTCAACGGCTCGAGCTGATTTTCAGAAACGGAAGCACCGCCGTTATCAATATGAAGCGCCGGGTGGGAACGGTGCGCTTTGCGCGTATCGCGGATGAAGCGGTCTTCGCGTCGGCAAAGGCGGAAGGCGACAAGGTCGTATGGACGGACGGGAAAAATCCCTTCGCCGTTTACTGCACGGAGCTTCTTGACGCGATGATGATGGACTGAACGAAAGGAGAAGGA
>JAFRPB010000056.1 GCA_017429345.1 Clostridia bacterium
ATGCACGCAGGAAACTTCGACGGTCGCGATATAGGTATCGCCGGTCTTCGTCCACGTCCAGTCGCCCTCGGAGGGCTCGGCGTAGGTGTGGCCGGTCGCCGGATCGCCTGCGACCGTTTTTGCGTCGGTGTGTCCGTCGTAAGACGCGGTGTAGATCGTATAGCCCGCCTCCGTGCAGGTCGGATCATGCGGATCATCGTTCATCGTCGCGTTATACTGCGCGACGTGACTGCCGTTTCTTGTGCAGACGTATTTCGCCTTTGCGGTCGTGCCGTCCTCAGACCATACGAAGGAATCGAACGCATAAGCATGATCGTCGTTTGTCGGGAGGATCCAGCTGTTCGCCGCGATCTCGGTATCGCCGTTCGCGTCGGAGAAATACTTTTCGCAGCGCGAGCAGTGCCAATAGGCGCTGTTGCCTTCCGCATTACAGTTTGCGGGGACCGCAGCCGCGGGCGTCATATCGTGACCGAGCGCGCTGCCGCTCTCAAAGGTATGGCTCGCGTCGTTTTCGCTCTCGCCGCAGACCGGGCAGGAGTAATAATACTTTGCCTTCGCGGTGCAGGTGGCGGAGCTCGCCTTATATTCGTCGGACGCGGTCTGAGCGGTAAAGCCCTGCGTGTGGCGGCAGACGCCCGTGATCGTGACGTCCGTCCATTCGGAGAGCATCTGCAGGTTGTCGCTGTTGTGGCGCGCGCAGCAGATCGCGAGGATCCGCAGCGTTACGCTCTCGCCGACGGCGGGGGCTGCGCCGGAGAAATACCAGGTGTACGGACCGTGAACGCGTTCCGCGGCAACGGTGCCGCCGGGCTCGGATGTAAAGTCGCTGTTGGTCTCGGCGCAGCGCAGCGCACCGGTCGGACTGCCGAAATGCAGCGAATAGCTGTAGCTGCCGCCCTTCGTCCCCGTAATAGTCGCGGTATGGTGCGTGTTGTCCAGCTCGCCCTTCGGGTCGCCGGAGGGATCGAACACCTCCACGCCCCAGCGCACGCCGCCGACCGGGGTGATATAAGAGGGATAATACTCAAGGAAAATGCCGGTTTCGGAAATATCGTCCATCGCGGAACGGTCGACCTCGAGCGTCGCGGTCGCGCTGCCCGTGCCGTTTCTCTGATAACTCTTGCGGTAGATGCCGCTGCCCGAGCTGTAATCGCCGCCGGGAGAATTGCTGTCATACCGCACGTCGCTGCCGCTCGTGAGGTTGTAGATCGCGTAATCGACCGTGTTTTTATAACCGCCGTCCGCCCAGGTCGCCGCGTACATCGAGGCGGAAGCGCCCTCGCGCCAGGTCAGCGCGTAGCTCGCGGTATTCTTGACTTCCGTCGGCTCGCTGAAGCTCTGCGTCACGGTATAGAAATTCATATTCGCCGTAACGCCCGCGGAGACCGACGCGCCCTTGGTCAGCACGCGGACCGGGTCGCCGTCGCCTCTCCACTTATAGGAGCTGAAGCCCGCGCGGGTCGGATTCGGCACGGTGAACGCTTCGCCGTATTTTTTCGTGATCGTCTGATTGACGCCGGAAGCCGCGTCCGTAAAGACGGACGTGAACGTGAACATATTGCGGTACCAGGTCAGGATGGGATAATAACAGGTCGAGGAGCCGATTTTCACGCCCCAGGTGTTTCTGCAGAAATTGGAGGAAATGCTGAAATCGTAGCGCACGAACTCATCGTGCGTTTTATAGGTACCGGAACCGGTGTTCACGATTTTGTAGCAGTTGCCGTCGCAGGTGCCGCCGTTGCCGACGAACTGCCATGTGGTGCTGCCCGTGATCGAGCCGGTATTATAGGAATTTGCCACGTGATAGTGCGCGCTGCCGCCGTCGACCCAGCCGACCAGACCGCCCGCGGTGCCGGCGTTGATCGCGCCCCAGTTGAAGCAGTCCACGACCATCTGTGCGGAGTTGTTGCCGCCGTTGTAGCTGACGTAGCCGATCAGACCGCCGGCGGATTTGCCGGAGGGCGCGGTGACCTTGCCCGCGTTGAAGCAGCGGTAAAAGAATACGTGATATTCGATGCTGCCCGCGATACCGCCGCTGTCGTTATTGCCGCGGATCTCGCCGATGTTGAAGCATTCGGTATAGGTGATCTGCTTTTTGCCCGCGCCGGTCACGCCGCCCGCCTTGCCGTTGTTTGATGTGATCGCGCCGGTGTTGAAGCAGTGCGTATATTCGTTGTTCTCCGCCGTATTCTGCCAGCCCATGATGCCGCCGGTGGAATAGTTGCCGGTGATGGCGCCGGTATTATAACAGTCGGTAAAGGTCTGTTTATCGTCTTCCAGCTCGCCGCAGATGCCGCCGCAGTTGTCGTCGTTTGCGGTGACGCTGCCGTAGTTTTTGTTGTTGCTCCACGTGCCGGAGCCGCTGTTGATGCCGAGGATGCCGCCCGCATCCTGCTTGCCGTAAACGGTACCGCGGTTGACGCAGCCGGTGATCGTATGCGCCCCGTCGGTCTCGCACCAGCCGCCGATGCCGCCCGCCGCCTTGGTCGAGGAGGTGATGTTGCCGGTGTTCGAGCAGTTCGTGAGCGTCATGTTGTTGTCGTTGCTCTTGCTGCCGAAATAGCCGAAGATACCGCCGGCGCATGCCTCCGCGTCAACATTACCCGTATTGGAGCAGTCGACGAAATACGACTCGTCATCCTCGATCCAGCCCGCAAGTCCGCCGCCGTCGCTGGTACCGGCGTGAATCGTGCCGGTATTGGAGCAGCGGGTGGCGTAAACGCGCCCCTTGCTGTGCCCGACCAGGCTGCCCGCGCGGTCCCGGTCGGCGTAGATCGTCGCCGAGTTGGAGCAGTCCGTGCAGGTCAGGATGCTGTCCGCGCCGTACTCGCCGACAAGACCGCCGACGTAGTTCCAGCCGTAAACAACACCGCCTGTGATCGTGATGTTCTGGAAGGTCAGGCTGCCGTCGCCGTAGCCGACCAGCACGGCGAAGCCGTTTTTGCCGTTGTCGTTGATGTCGTCGACGTAGACGTTCGTGAACGTGAGGTTTTTGAACGTCGCGTTCTTCGCCGTACGGAACATCGCCACGCGGTGGTTGTCATGCGTGAAATAGAAATTGGCGATCGTGTGTCCCTGCCCGTCGAAGGTCCCCTCGAACCCCGTGGTATAATAGGGGATCGCGCTGCTCATATTGATGCCGTTCAGATCGACGTCGACGAGCAGATGGATCGTTTTGCCGGAAAACGTGTTTCCGTTGGCGATCCGGTTCAGGAAATGGACCAGCGCTCTCGCCGATTCAAGATAATAGTCGTCGCCGGAGTTATAATACTGCGAATACCCCGGATCGCCGACCGTGCCGTCCCACACGCTGAATGCGGCGTTCGCCGTCGGCACGCTGAACACCCACGTTGTCGCGAGCATAAAAATGCTCATAAGAACGGCAAGTATTCTTTGCATGGTGTGTCTGCTTTTTTTGTCAAACATCAGAACATCCTCCTGCTTCGGGAAAGAGCCGTTCGGGCTTTTTCCCAAATATTAATCATACAATTAATATTTTACCATAGAAAGCATATATTAAGTCAAGACAATAAGTATGAATAATATATTTTCAGCATATAAAATTATCAGCCTCATTTTTGTATAATCTGCCGATTATGCAAAAATGAGGCGTCTTCTCAGCCACCGTCAGCTTGTCGAAAAAAGTTCTTTTCCGACAAGCTGACAGACTGCCGGGATAGCGAGAAAAAATCCGCGTTTTCAGTCGTTCGCGGTACCTCCCGGTACGGTCTGAAAACGCGGATGGCATTATTTTGTTATTACGGTCCGAACCTGCCCTGCAGCCGCGCGGTCGGATCAGGTGTGATAGCTGATCATATGCGCGAAGTGGATGAAGAAATGGACGATGCGGTAGAAGACGCCGACGATCTCAAGGTCTTCAAACTGCGTGAGACTTGCGCAGCGGTTGCAGATGAACTCACCGCAGTATTCGCAGTAGCCCTCGCCGCGCAGATTCGGATTAACAACGTGGTGCCCGAAACCGCCGGAAAGATTCCTCGTCTCGATCTCGCCGCACATCGCGCACTCTCTGTGCTGCGTACCGCCCGAGGTGCAGGTCGCCTCGGAGCCGTCGTCATTGATCCACTCGCTCCAGCTGTGCTCGAGCTTGTCGATCGCCTGAGTCTCGACTTTTCCGCAGACCGAGCAGGTCCTTGTCTGCTCGCCCGCTTCGGCGCAGGTCGCCTCTTTCGTGACGGTCCATGCGCCGAAGGAGTGCGTGCTCGTCTTGGGGATCTCTCTTGTCTCGGTCTCGCCACAGGCCGCGCAGATGCGCGCCTCGGTGCCGGCCTCCTTGCAGGTGGCGGGCTTCGTCACCGTCCA
>JAFRPB010000057.1 GCA_017429345.1 Clostridia bacterium
GGTCATCCTTTCGAATATGTCTTTCCGGAAGTTCATACTGTTCGCCTCCGCTTTGTATTGTACATCACGGAGTCTTTCGCTTGCCGAAAAACCTACATTTTCGTTTGGCGTTTTCCTACATTTTCAGTTTACCCTTTACACCGGGATCGGCTGCGGCGAATTCAGGATCCGATACGGCGGGACGGAAAAATGCATCTGTCGATCGGAGCAGAGCGGAGAGAAAAACAGAAAAAATACGAATAATTAACTAAAACACATATAATTTTCTGTTTTTTTGTCACACTATTGTCTCGTTGTCAGTAATATAATATAAAAGTATAATTATATTTGGTCAAAATACCGATCTCAGGAGGAATACGCATGAAAAACGCACGAAAGCTTCTCTCCCTGCTTCTCTGCGCGGTTCTGCTGCTCGCGGTCGTCCCCATGACGGCGCTCAGAGCGAAAGCGGCGGAGTCCACCCCGCAGGAAAAGTACAAGATCCGTCTTTACTGCAGGATCATCGACAATACCAATCCCGACAAATACGGATCCGTCACCTGCAAGATCACCTGCCGGAACAATAACGGCAGGGGCAATTCCACCAAGGATTATTACATCGACCACGACACCAACTGCTGGCACGAAAACGAGAGCGTTTTCGATCAGCAGATCTGTAGCCTTCACTGGATGTTCAGCTACGGAAAGGATAAATCCTTCTTCACGGAGTACACCGTCCCCGACGCGGGATATTTCCCCGTATCGGTTTATATGAAGTGGACCAAGGGCAGCTCCAACGACAGCTGCGAGTGGAAGTGGAATTTCAAGGTCAAGAATCTGTATTCCACCGCCTCCAACCCTTATCTTGATATCAGCGACACCCCGCAGAAGAAGGGCAACACCGCCGAGGGCACGGCTTATCTCAACGAGTCCTATCTGCCGACCTCCAACGGCATCAACGCGGTCTCCGGCGACGCCGAGGTCTGGATCGGTTCCGGCGGCGGCAGTGTCAGCAAGACTTACACCGCCAAGGCTTATGACAACCGCGGCTATACGCTAGCCAACAGCTATACCTTCACCTCCTCTAACAGCAAAGCGACCGTCGCCTCTTCCGGCACGTACAGCAAGAGCGTGACGTTTACGAATAACTCCAATAACTACACGACCTCCATCGGGGCCCAAAACGTATTTAACAGCACAACGAGAACCGCCACCGCCAAGAGCGTGACGGTCTATGTGCCCCATACGCTGACGATCAATCCCAACGGCGGCTCCTATAACGGCAGCACCTCGAACTCGACGGTCTCGGGGCTTTACAGCAAAGCCAACGGCACGAGCTATCCCAGAACGGCGACCCTTGACACGCCCACCAGAACGGGCTACACCTTCGACGGCTGGGAGGTCTCCTCCGGCTCCGGCTCCGTGAGCGGCAGCACCTTCACCGCTGCGGACAGCAACGCCACCGTCCGGGCGAAGTGGAAGGCAAATACCTATACCGCTACGCTCAACGCGAACGGCGGCAGCGGCGGCACGGCAAGCGTGACCGCGACCTACGACTCCGCGATGCCCTCGGCGACGATGCCGACCAGAACGGGCTACACCTTCGCCGGCTACTATGATACCAGTGCCGCGTCGGGCGGAACGCAGTATTATACCGCCGCCGGCGCTTCTGCACGGACCTGGAACAAGACCTCTGCCTCGACGCTCTACGCGCGCTGGACGGCGAATACGAACACCCCATACAAAGTCAATCATTATTATATGAACACGTCCGGCGCCTACGACGCCGAAGCGTCTCAGACCGATAACAAGACCGGCACCACCGCCGCGGCCGTGACGCATACCAACGTGAAGGCCGACCGTACGGGCTTTACCTACGACGGCGCGCTGAGCGGCACGTCCTCGACCATCGCCGCCGACGGTTCAACGGTGATCAATCTTTACTATTCGAGAAATCAGCATACCGTCACGTTTGTCGACGCGTATACGGGCCAGACGCTCAAAACGCAGACGGGCGTATATTACGGTACGGGGGCGACCGCCCCAACGCCCGCGGCGTATCACGAGATCGAAGGCGACGGCGCGAACCATATGAAGTTCACCGGCTGGGATCAGGCGTTTGACGATATCACCGACGACCTCACCGTGAACGCGCTGTATGAGGAAGAAGCCCACGACGTGTGGAGCGGCTATACGAATAACTGCGACGACCACAGCCGCACCTGCGAAAGCTGCGGTTACGTAGAGACCGGCAGTCACGTCTGGGCGTGGACCGTAGACGACGATCCCACCTGCGGCGCGGCGGGCAAAAAACATCAGGAATGCGAGAACTGCGACGCGGTACAGAATGAGAACACCGTGATCGAGCCGACCGGCGAGCACGTCTGGAAGTGGGTCGTCGATACCGATCCTACCTGCGGCGCGGCAGGCAAACATCATCAGGAATGCGAGAACTGCGACGCGGTTCAGAGTGAGAATACCGTGATCGAGCCGACCGGCGAGCACGTCTGGAAGTGGGTCGTCGATACCGATCCTACCTGCGGCGCGGCGGGCAAA
>JAFRPB010000058.1 GCA_017429345.1 Clostridia bacterium
CAAATTCCTATACCTTTTGCAACTTTGCATTTTGTCTTTTGTCCACAGTTTAGGTTTTTTCACTCTCTGACTGTCCGTTCTTATGGAGCTGTCTTCAATTTTTCACTCTTGACTGTGTCCATTTTCATGGGTATAGTTTAAAACTTCACTCTCCACTCTTCAATCTTCACACTGTAAATACAGATTTGTGCTGACGCATAAATCTGTATTTAATGCACGAACAGCATAATGATCGCCGTGCCGCCGGCGGTGATGACCAGCATGGCGGCGAGAACGATGCAGATGATGCGGACGGTTCTTTTTTTCATGGCAGATTACCTCTCTTATTCCTCGATCCCGAGGATCTTCTTCACGTCCGCGGCGATCGCGGCGGTGAGCTTTTCCGCGCCGTCGGCGTCGGGGGCGTTGGCGGTCAGATACGCCTTGAGCTTCGGCTCGGTGCCCGAGGGACGCACGACGACCTTGCAGTCGTTCTCAAGGAACAGCAATATTACGTCCGAGACGGGCAGGCCCGTGCTCTCCGATTTGCCGCTCGCGAGATCCGTCACAGTCTGCGTCTTGCAGTCGCCCACGCGCAGGACCTTAAGGCCCGCGATCTCCTTCGGCGTCCGGGCGCGCAGCGCCGCCATGATCGCCGCCATCTTCTTCATGCCGTCCTCGCCCTCGAACTGGAAGTTGAGCAGCGAGTTCTGATACATGCCGAACTTCTTGTAAAGGGACTGCATATAGGCGTAAAGGTCGTCGCCGACGCTCTTGCGGTACGCCGTCATCTCCGCGATCAGCACCGCGGCGTTGACCGCGTCCTTTTCCCGCACGAAGGTTCCGGCGAGGTAGCCGTAGCTCTCCTCGAAGCCGAGCAGGAAGTCGTCTTTTCTGCCGATCTTTTCCTTTTCGGTGATGAATTCGCCGATGTATTTGAAGCCCGTCAGCAGGCTCACCGTCTCGGCGCCGTAGCTCGCGGCGATCGCGGTGACGAGCTCTGTCGTCACGATGGTCTTGACGACGACCGGGGTCGCGGGCAGCGTGCCGCGCGCCTTGCGGCGGGAGAGGATATAGTCAGTCAGCATGCAGCCGACCTCGTTGCCGCTCATCAGGTGATATTCGCCGTCGTGCTTCACGGCGATGCCGATGCGGTCCGCGTCGGGGTCGGAGGCGATGATCAGATCGGCGGGGAAGTCCGC
Organism: Clostridia bacterium; assembly: GCA_017429345.1. GTDB lineage: Bacteria > Bacillota > Clostridia > Oscillospirales > Acutalibacteraceae > RGIG2774. The sequence goes on from JAFRPB010000058.1 coordinate 1,182, forward strand.
CGTGAGTTTGAAGCCCTCTTCAAAGACCTGCTTGATCTCGGGGTTCGGGAACGGGCAGGTCGGGAAGGTGCCGTCCGGCTGCTCCTGCGAGGCGATCACGCGCAGATCCTTGTGGCCGCAGCGGCGCAGGATCTCGCGGATCGGCACGTTGCCGGTGCCGTTGAGAGGCGTATATAGAATCTTAAGTCCTGCTTTTTCCGCGACCTCCGGCTCGATGCGGCAGGCGAGCTCGTCGGCGTAGAAATCCTCGAACAGGCCGTCGCAGGCGCAGTCGATCATTCCGCCCTCGACCGCCGCGTCGAAGTCCGTCGTTTTCACGCCGTCGAACATATCCACGGTCTGAATAATGTTGTAAAGCTCGGTCGCCTCGTCGTCGGTCATCTGATAGCCGTTAACGTTGTAGCACTTGTAGCCGTTGTATTTCGAGGGGTTGTGGCTCGCCGTGACGACGATGCCCGAAGAGCAGCCCAGCTTGCGGACCGCATAGGAGAGCATCGGCGTGGGGGCGAGACGGGAATACATATGCACCTTCACTCCGTTCGCCGCGAGCACGGAGGCCGCAGCGCGGGCGAACACGTCGGATTTGATGCGCGAGTCGTGGGCGATCGCGACCGAGGGCGCGTCGAATTTCGCGTTGAGATAGTCGGCGAGGCCCTGCGTCGCCTGCGAGACGGTATAGACGTTCATGCGGTTGGTTCCAGCGCCGATCACGCCGCGAAGGCCGCCGGTGCCGAAGGCGAGCGTCTTCCAGAAGCGGTCGTTGATCTCATCCTCTTTCCCCCGGACGGAAAGCAGCTCCTCCCGCAGGTCGGGATCCCTGTCGGCTTTCGCGAGCCAGAGCTCATAAAGTTCGTTGACGTTCATCATGATCTCCCTTTCATATACAGATATATAACAGATAAAATAAACAACATATTATTATAGCGCACAGACGCGGGATTGTAAAGCGTTAATTTCGGATATCGGGTATCGGATTTCGTGAATCGTGCTTGTAGATTGTATTATATTTCTCTATGTACTCGCAGCGTTTGTTTTATGATTTGCGCCGCGGTTTCGGCACGATATCCGATCCCCGATCCCCAATATCCGCGAAAAACACAGCCCGACAGATCAGTTTTTCCACTCCGTCACCCTCAGCAGAACGCCCGCGCTCAGGCGCTGCGTTTCATAGGTGCATATATTTCTCAGAAATTCAAGCTTGTTCGTGGGGATCTGCTGCGTGAAGCGGTCGTTCGGCACGTAGATCACGTCCGGGCGTTTTTCCGGCAGCAGCTGCCAGTATTCGCGCTGCCGTTCGTAGACGTAGTCCCCCTCGAAAAAGACCGAGAGCGTGCCGCACCGCAGCGGGGAGCTGAGATACATATACGGCGAGAGGTCAGGGATATACAGCGTGCCCGAACAGGTCGCGCCGATCACGTCGAGATCGGCGAGCACCGCATCGTAGTTTCTGCGCAGGTACGCCGAGGTGTAAAGCCCCCGCAGCGGGCCGCGCTCAAGTTTCGTATCCGCTTTCGCGTCGTCGGCGGAACCCGTGATCTCCGCCGCTTTCCGCTCATACTGCGCCGAGGCAAAGCCCATGCAGTAGCGCGCCTGCCATAACGCCGACGAAACGGTCAGCAGGACCGCGGCGGCAAGGCTGACGGCGCGCGTGAACGTCTCCCGCCGCGCAGGGGAGCGTTCCCCGACGGGGCCCGACGTAGCGCGCAGCTCTCGCAGAAGCCGAGGGACAGCGTCGGTCAGATAGAACAGAACGAGCGTTCCGCCGAAGCCGAAGGTCGCCTCGGAGAACAGGTCCGCCGCGAAGCCGAGACAGAGCCCCGCGAACAGAAACGGCGTCGTGCGTGGGTCCTTCCCTTCGCAGAGGAAAAAGACGGCGAGCCCGAGGACATTGAACAGATAAGGATAGAGCAGAAGGAACGTGAACAGTCCTTCCGCTCCGCCGTGAACGGATTCCGTCAGCATGACCGCCATGCAGAGGGAAACGCCGACGCATATTCCGGCGAACAGAACCGTCTTTATCGCACGGCTTCTGCGTGGAAGAAGGCGGTAAACGGCGGCGGCGAGCACAAAGAAGACGCAGACGCCGTAGGGGACGGCGCCGAACGTCTTGAAAGGCAGAATATGCTTCATCAGCTTCGAGAGCGGGGAGATATGCTCGGGATCGGAGAGCAGCGAGGGCAGCACGCGCAGGATCGCCGATACGCCGCTTTTGACCGCGAGATACGCGAGCATCCCGCCGCCGCAGACCGCGCCGCCCGCGGCGGTCAGACCGAGCGTGCGGAAATTGAGAAACACGGCGTACTGCGGCAGAAATGCTTTCCCCTGCCTGTGGCAGACCGTGCCGACGGCGGTCAGCGCCGCGAGGACGAGCCACGCGAGCAGCAGTCCGGGCTCGCTGAATACCGCAAAGGAGAATACCGCGCCGAGAAGAATGAGCGTCGGCGCGGACAGCCGTTTTTGCCGGACGAAGAGAACGGCGCAGACGACGGCGTAAAGATAAAGCGCGACGGAATAATAGCTGAAACTGAACACCGTGAACGGCACGGTCAGACAGAACAGGAACACCGTGACCGCCGCGTGGAGCCCCAGCGCGCGCGTCTCTTTATATAAGATCCAGTAGATCGCCGAAAGGAATAAAAGGAACAGGCATCGGAAGAACAGCAAAAGACCGTCCGCGCTTCCGCGCAGCGCGAGGAACAGCTTCAGAACGGGCATCAGCAGAACGGAATTGAACTGCGTCAGATACCATTCGTCGACCAGCATCCGATCGCCCTGCAGAAAGCGGTAGGGCATGGCAAAATAATAGCTCTCGTCCGAAAACGCCGCGTTCAGCCCATGCCGGAGAAACACGATAAAGAACAAAAACATAAAACCGAACAAAACCGCCGCGAGAACGTCGGTCTTGTTCGGTTTCGTTCGGGTTCGGGTCATGGGTGTTCCTTCCAAATGATAATTTTGTCGGGGCGTGTCATCGGCGGATATCGGGGATCGGGGATCGGATATCGTGCCGTAACCGCGGCTCAAATCATAAAATTTATTCTTGCGAATACAGAAGAAAGGAAGAATATATTTTACAAGCACGATTCGCAATATCCGATTCCCGATATCCGAAACTCTGATTTATGCGCTTGCGCACAAATCAGAGTTTATCCGCTATCGCCGCGAAGGTCTCCAGTGAGAACGTCTCCGCGCGGGCGGTTTCGGGGATGCCGAGCGAGGTCAGGATCTCAATGATCTCCGCCTTGCTCTTTCCCAGGCCTGCGGCGAGAGAGTTCGCGGCGGTCTTTCTTCTCTGCGCGAAGGCGCTTTTGATCACTCTGAACAGCATTTTTTCATCTTTGACGCCGACTGGAGGCGCCTCGCGGGGCGTCAGGCGGATCACCGCGGAATCCACGTTGGGCGGGGGAAGAAAGCTCTCTCTGCCTACGTCAAAAATATATTCCGCTTCCGCGTAATAATGCACCGCGGCGGTCAGCGCGCCGCAGTCTTTGCCCCCGACCTCGGCGCAGATGCGCTCGGCCGCCTCTTTCTGCACCATCAGCGTGACCGTGCGGAACTTCACGCCGCATTCCAGCAGCAGCATGATGACCGGCGAGGTGATATAATAGGGGAGATTCGCGCAGACCGAGACGCTCCCGCAGTCCGCGAAATGTTCTTTGCAGAGCGCGGGCAGATCCGCTTTCATAATGTCGGTATTCAGCACCTCGACGTTCGGGCAGTCCGTCAGCGTCTTCGCGAGCACCGGCAGAAGCCGCGCGTCGACTTCCGCGGCGACGACCTTTTTCGCCCGTTTCGCCAGCTCCACGGTCAGAACGCCCACGCCGGGGCCGATCTCCAGAACGCCGTCTGCCCCGGTCAGCCCCGAGAGGCGCGCCATTTCCGGGCATACGGTGGGATCGATCAGAAAATTCTGTCCCAGCGCCTTTGAAAAGTTAAAATCCCGCCCGGCGAGCAGCCGCCGGATGGTCTCAATATCCGTCAGTTCGTACATCGTCTTATTTCCTGAGCTGTCTTACGTCCTTGCCCGCGAACTTCAGCAGCGTGTATTCGCCGATGATGCGCGAGGCGATGCGTTCGGAGTACCTGTCCTGAATGCCGCCGATATCCAGGTTCGTGCTGATGATCGTCGGTTTCCGCCGGAGAAGGCGGGTGTTGATGATATTATAGATCGCCGAAACGGTGAACTGGGACAGAAATTCCGTGCCGAGATCGTCGATGATGAGAAGATCGCATTCGAGAAGGCTTTCCGACGTATCTCCGTCGGCTCTGCGGAAATGCTCGTCCTCAAGCCGCGAGGTCATATTCGGGCAGGAATCGTAGATCACGGTGAAGCCTTTTTTGATCACCTCGCCCGCGATCGAGAGCGAGAGATGCGTTTTTCCCAGACCCGTGCTGCCGTACATCAGCAGGTTCGGGCTCTCAGGGGAGAAATCCTCCGCGTACATGCGGCAATAGTCGCGGATGCTCTTCATCACCGCGCGTGAGGAAAGCCCGCCGTTCCCGTCGTTGTCGGGATAGTACCCGAGATCGAAGTCGTCGAAGCTGCAAAGATCGAGCGGCGAGGATTCGCAGAGCTCGCGGTATGCGATCTGCCGCAGAAGCGTCTCATAACAGCCGCAGACCTTCCCGCCGCGCGTACCCGTGTCGCGGCATTTCGGGCAGAACCAGCGGGGTTCGAGCCAGTCGGCGGAATAACCGCATCCGGTGAGAAATTCCCGCTGCATTCGCTGCATTTCCAGATTCTCCGTCTGCAGCGCGTCAAGCTGACGCTTCCGCTCAACGGGATCGGCGACGGTCATGATGCGGATGAACTCGAGTGAGGCGGAGGCGATCTTATCGTCGATCGTTTTTACCTCGGGATATTTGCGGTATACCTCGGCGCGCCGGACGGCGGCGTCCGTTTCCGCCTTATTGCGGCGGAGCTCCATTTCGGCGTTTGCTTTTTCAACGGTCGATGCGTTATACTTCATATTTCCTTCTTCCTTTCCTGAAACGGGCGCGCCCCGCAAGGCTGCGTTTCTCAAAGCGGCAAAGACGATTTTTATATTATACTTTTTCTTTCTCTCGTAGACGGGAGCGCCCTGCGCGGCTGCATTATCCGCCGAGGCAAAGCCGTTTTTTATTTTTTCTTTTTCTTTCTCTCGTAGACGGGAGCGCCCTGCGCGGCTGCATTATCCGCCGAGGCAAAGCCG
>JAFRPB010000059.1 GCA_017429345.1 Clostridia bacterium
CGCAAAAAAATACTCTTCCAGCCGCCCGGGGGGTCGCCGTTCGGCGACCCCGCGGGCGGCTTTGATGCAGTTCTTCGCTGTTTTATCCTGCGAAGTTCCGCGGGGATCGTCAGAGTCTTTCCAGAATCTCCGGGTGCTCGCGTAAGTCGAAACGCTTGTATCCGTCCCCGGCGTCGAAAAACCATACGCGGGCGTCCGGGCGGGCGGAGGATACCATGACGGAATATTTGCCGTCGATATAACACAGCGCCGCCTCGTTTTCGCAGGCGATCGACGAAACGGAACGCGTCGCGGCGTATTTGTTGAACTCCTGCCAGAACGCCGACTCATAGTGCGGAACGTTGCAGTAGGGGATCAGTCCCAACGCGTCCACGAACATGAACGAGCTTTCCGGTCCGCAGTCGTCAAAGCCCTCGCGGAACCAGCACATGCTGCCGGAGGACGAGCCGAACAGAATTTTGTTTTCGTCAAACGCCTCGCGAAGGTATCTGTCCGCGCCGGTTTTTTTCCAGACGTCGGCGACGAATTTCAGGTTGCCGCCCGGCACGTAGATAAGATCCGCGCTCCTGATTTTTTCGGCGATGATCTGCTCGGTCATATAGGCGTGCGTGAGATACAGCACGTCCACCTCGCAGCCCATTTTTGCGAACAGCGCGATCGATCCGCCGTCCGCAAAATCGTAGCCCGTCGTCGGGATCTGCAGATACCGCGGCGTCGGTTTCCCCGACATTTCCATCACCTTTTTCGCAAGCGAGACCGCGTCGTCTCCGCCGAAGCCGCCGCCCATGGCGATGATTCTGCCCATAATAAAACCTCCATCAAATATTATTTCCCCGGCTGAAAACCGGTCGTTGTCTTTTATTACATAAATATCCGCGAAGGACAAAAAAAGAAATGCGGTCTCCGCCCTTCCGGGGCAGAAACCGTATTTTTTGGGGAAAACCCGAAAATCGAAAGAATAATTTTCCGATCAGCCCTCAGCCTTCGTGGGCAGTTCAATATTGAGCTTCGCAAGGATATCTTTGACCATCGCGACGAGCTTTTTAATGAAATCGATAACAGCCTTAAGGATGTTGCCCTTTGCCTCGTACATGAAATTCACCTCCGTTTGTCAATATAGTAAAACAATAATAACACGACGCGGTTTTTAATTCAACCGATTCTGTGCCCGAAAGTATATATATTTGTGAATAATCATTAAACTTTGCGCCGAATGCCCGAAAAAGCGCTTTCAGAAACGTGAAATCTGTTTTAAGCTCTCGCCGCTTTGATATTTTCAACGAACTTTTTCGCCGTTGCGGTAATTGCGGCGTAATCGCCGGTTTTCGCGCCGCCGGTCAGCGCGCCGCCCGCGCCGACGGCGACCGCACCGGCCCTGATCCACTCGCCCACATTGTCCGCAGTCACGCCGCCGGTGGGCATCATCTTCGCGTACGGGATCGGTCCTCTGATCGCCTTGATAATTTTCGGTCCGAAAAGTTCCGCGGGGAAGATCTTCAGAATATCCGCGCCGGCTTCCATCGCCCTGACCGCTTCGCCGATGCTGACGACACCCGGCATGACCGCCATGCGGTAACGGTTCGCCGTTTTTACGATCTCGGGATCGAAATGGGGGCTGACGATATAATTCGCTCCGGCGAGCATGGCGATCCGCGCGGTCTCGGAATCCATGACCGTGCCCGCGCCGAGAATGATCTGCTCAGGAGTGTATCTTTTTGCGAGATCCTCAATGACCTTGTCCGCGTGCGGAACCGTAAAGGTCAGCTCGATCGCGGCGACGCCGCCCTCGATACAGGCGTCGGTAATGCGCACGGCTTCCTCGGTGGAAGACGCGCGGACGACTGCAACGATGCCCGCCTCCTGAATTCTGGTAAGAATTTGTTCTTTGTCCATGTTTTTTGTCCTTTCTGTATTTTGTTGAATTCTGATTTATCGGGATGTAAGGCAGTAGGCAATAGGCAATAGGCATTAGGTAACAACCGAGGCGCACTGCGTAAAATTGACAAGTCTATTGCCTAATGCCCAATGCCTAATGCCTGTAAATTCTGATTTATCGCTCCGCGATAAATCAGAATTTACCGATCCACCCTCGCGCCGGCGCCGGCGATGATCTTCTCGACCTCTTTCAGGCTTGCGGTGGAAGTGTCGCCGGGGGTCGTCATGGCGAACGCGCCGTGCGCAACGCCGTAGTTGACGGCTTTCTGCGGATCGTCGTACGTTATCAGGCCGTAGATCAGACCGGAGGCGAACGAGTCGCCGCCGCCGACGCGGTCGTAGATCTCAAGTCCGGGCAGCGAAAGCCCGTTGTAAACCTTGCCGTCGGCATAGACAACGGCGCTCCAGTCGTTGACCGTAGCGGTTCTGACCGTGCGCAGCGTCGTCGCGATAACCTTGAAATTCGGATAGGCTTTCGTAACCTCGCCGAGCATTTTGACGTAGCCGTCAAGATTCAATGTTCTGAGTTCCTCGTCGTTTCCCTCGACCTCGAAGCCGAGACAGGCGGTGAAGTCCTCCTCGTTGCCGATCATCACGTCGATGTATTTCGCGATCTCTTTATTGACCTGCCGGGCTTTTTCCTTACCGCCGATCCCCTTCCAGAGCGACGGGCGGTAATTGAGGTCATAAGAGACGACCGTTCCGTATTTTTTCGCGGCTTTGACCGCTTCGATCACGACCTCGGCGCTGTTTTCGGAAAGCGCCGCGTAGATACCGCCGGTATGCAGCCAGCGAACGCCGAGCGAGCCGAAAATATACTCCCAGTCAACCTCGCCGGGCTTCATCTGCGAGATCGCGGTATTGCCTCTGTCCGAAACGCCCACCGCGCCGCGGATACCGAATCCGCGTTCGGTAAAATTCAGCCCGTTGCGCACGGTTCTGCCGATGCCGTCGTAGGGCGTCCATATGATGAAATCCGTCGCGACGCCGCCCTGCAGGATCAGATCCTCGGCAAGCCTGCCGATATCGTTGTCGGCGAATGCGGTCACTACGGCGGTCTTCAGACCGAAGGCGCGGCGCAGTCCGCGTGCGACGTTGTATTCGCCGCCGCCCTCCCATACGCGGAAGGAGCGGGCGTTCCTGATCCGTCCGTCGCCCGGATCGAGCCGCAGCATGACCTCGCCGAGCGCGATCATATCAAAGGCGCAGTCTTTTTTGTCCCGTAAACCAATGAGCATATGCGTCACCCTTTCAAATTATCGTATAAATCTAATGTATCACAGACAGGCGGATTTATTCAAGAGGATAAATGGGGGATTCAAGACAATTCCGCACAATTCGGGCGCGCGGCGCCGACTTCTTTTTTTTCCCGCTCCGCGGCGCGATCCCCGGTCAGCAGATCCCAGACCTCGCGAAGACTGCTGTCGCTGACGCCGATAACGTCATAGCCGTTGCTCAGCGCGTACGCGAAGTCATAGTGATCGCAGAAATCCTCAAAGGTGTTGTTTGAGAAAAAATCAAACGGAATTTTGTAATACGAACCGAAACCGGGAGACATATTGCCGGGGCTGACGCCGAAATTGATTTCATAGCCTTCCGCGCTTCTGTATACCGTAACGTCTGCCTTGGCGTGCGCCTGCGGACTGTAACCGATGTATTTTTTATAGATCACTTCCCTGCGCGCCTTTTTCTGAGGCTGCGAAGATGTGTCCTGCGGCGCCGGTTCTGGTTGCTTCGACTGCACGTCAGAGCGGTTTTTTGTTTTTTTCCGCCACATAAAGTTCCCATTCCTTCCGTATTTCAAGCAGATCCCCGTCCGACAGGTTCGAGAGGGCGTAGAGCGCGGGGATGCCGACGCGACAGGCGCGCTCGTTGTGGAACAGCACCTCCTGCGCGTCGCCGGTGAAGGAGTTGGCGCCGTCGGTGTCGATCAGCGCGCCGGGGAAGGCGCAGCGCACGGTCTTCGCGCGGAATTCCATCATCGAGACCGTGGAACGCTGGATCGCGCTGTAATCGTGCAGGCGGATCACGTCGAACACGTCCGCGAAATAGGGATGCGCGATGCTCGTGTCGATCAGCGCGTCCGGCTTGACCTTTTTCGCCTCGTCGTAGATCGTTTTATAATAGATCCGCAGCAGCTCAAGCCCGTAGACCGTCGGGTCGCGCGGCTTTGCGCGGTCGCCGAGGGGCGGCAGACGGTAGATATAGTCGAGCTTGAAGCCGTCGCAGTTCATACAGCCCGGACTGTCGGAGAGCAGCGTGCGCACGATCCGCGCGATCCTTCGCCGATACGCGGGGGAGGTCGGATCCGCGGCGACGGCGCACCCGTCGGAGACGATGCATTCGTCCCCCGGCAGACCGTCGGGGCTCCAGAGCCGCCACCAGAGCAGGACCCGGCGGTCCTTTCGGTGCTGCTCGTCGGCAAAGGCGCGAAGATCCGGCCATTTTGCCGTGTCGACCTCGTTCCTGCCGTAATCCGTCTGCCACATATCGTCGATCACGACCGTGCCGGGCCGCAGACCGACCCGGTCGATGCGCGCGAGCATTTCGGTATAGTTTTTCTGCGTCGAAAGCGCTTTCGTGTCGGCGAATTCTCCCGACGCGCGCTTTGCCTGCCGCAGGTTATACTGCTCGTTCCAGCCGCAGAAGATCGGCTTTTTCCACCACGCCGGCGTTTCACCCGCTGCGCGGACCGGATAACCGAATTCCGTTTCCGCCCAGCGGCAGTATTTTTCGATCTCCCGCCATTCGTCGTCGCCGAACGAGACGCGCACCGTCGGCGAGATCCATTCCCCGCGCACGGCGTCGTGCCCGTAATAGGGCACGTCAAACCACATTTTCCGGGGTTTTTCATACGACGGCGTGAAGCGGAAATAGTGATTGTGTCCGGGGCGGTCGGCGATCCCGACCGAGACGATCTTATCGTTGAACTCGTTCCAAAACGGGACGACATAGGGCGGGGGCGAAAACAGATAGGGCTGCAGGGCGCGCTCGTGCCCGACGAGATAATGCGCCGTCTGCTCGGTATGATAATCCGCCTGACAGTCGAAATACCCGGAGACAAAATATTTCGTCCCCTCGCCGCCGCCGAAAAAGCGGACACGCTCAAGCTCCGCCTCGCCGAGCACCCGGACGCGGTAGGTAAAATACGTATCGTAAACGCGGACGGTGTATTCTTTTTTTCTGTATAAAGAGCTTTCCGCCGTCCAGGCAAGCGCCGTGCAGCCGTCCTCCTCGCGCGCGCCCAGGAAGGTCAACCCCGTGTCGCAGTCTTCCGCGACGGAGCAGTTCGGCAGATACGCGTCGCAGGGGGTGGAGACGGGGAAGGAGAACAGGCGGTACCCGCCGCCGCGCACGTCGATGCGATCATCGCCGACGGTCAGGGAAAAGCCGTTTTTCAGAGTAAATTCCATCGTGTTATCTTGACCTCATTTCCGGTTGACGACGGTCAGGAAAAAACCGTTTTGCAGTGAAAATTCCATTTGATGCATCGACCTCATTTCACGCAGACAACGGGCAGGGAAAAATTGTTTTGAAGTGAAAATTCCATCGTGTTATCTTGACCTCATATCCCCGTCGACGACCGTCGCCACGTCCCCGTGCTTTTTGAGATCCATCAGCCGGATGCGTTTTTCGGGGCAGAACAGATACGCCGTGCGCCGCGGCGTCGCTTCGTCCGCGATCACCTCGAACGCGCCGTTCGAATACACGACCGCCGCGCCGTTTTCGATGCAGATCGAGGGGATATCGAGCCCGACCGCCTCGACCGAGAATACCCGCCATGCGGGGTTGTCGAAATGCGGGCAGACGCAGAAGGGGATCACTCCGGCGCAGTCGCGGAATCCGTATGCGTCGTCTGTGCCGAAAAAGGGCGGCTCGTCCGTGATGCGGAAGACGGGCTCGCCGAAGTTGTCCCAGCCGCGCGCAGCCCAGCACATCGCGCCGGAGCTGACGCCGATCAGCGCCGCGCCGCGGCCGAACGCCGCCCGCACCGCGTCATATACGCCCTTTTCGCTCCAGTTTTTCGTGATAAAATCGAGGTTCCCGCCGATCTCGTAAATAATATCCGCGCTCGCGATCTTCTCCGCGGCTTCTTCCGGCGTCGCGCGGGAGACGTACAGCACGTCCGTCTCGCACCCGGCGTTCTGCCACCGGGCGTAGATCTCGCGCCAGTCGCCGTCGGGATTGTCGTACTCGCCGGTGGGCAGGAAAAGAAGCCGGGGAGCGGTTTTGCCCGTGTGGGCGATACATCTTTCTATAAGCGGGCGGAAATGCTCCTCGGTATCGAAGCCGCCGCCGTAAAGGATCAGCAGCCCGTTTTCGCTCGCCTCCCGCGACGCGGCGGAATAGGTCTCGATCTCGTCGGGGGAATAATAGTCCTCCGCGCTTTTCGGCAGAAGCCCTTCCGCACGGCCGAGAAGAAGGATCACGATCATCAGAAACGCGTTGAAAAAGACGGAGATTTTTTGCATACGATCGCCTCCGGAGTGTTTTTGTACGTATTTATGATAGCAAATTTGCGGAGTAAATGCAAGCGGGGAGAAAGAGAAATCCTGTATTTATCGAGGTCTTTTGTTTGCGGATATCGGGGATCGGGGATCGGATATCGTGCCGAAACCGCGGCTCAGATCAGAGAATTAACGCTGCGAATGCATAAATGTAAAGGGTAAACTGAAAATGTAGGAAAACGCCAAACGAAAATGTAGGTTTTTCGGCAAGCGAAAGACTCCGTGATGTACAATACAAAGCGGAGGCGAACAGTATGAACTTCCGGAA
>JAFRPB010000004.1 GCA_017429345.1 Clostridia bacterium
CTTTTTGGACGGGCGAAAAATGCAAAACGGTTAAATCTATTGAAAAATATACAATTTCTCCGCCTCGCCACCCCCACCGCAAGGGTGGGGGTGCCTTCGCCGTCGATCGGGCGGTCATGCCCGCCCCTACAAATAGCCTCCCCGACAAATCAGAATTTACTTTTCCCGAAAAAACAACAGCTTCAGCAACGCGCTCAGCGCCTTCGGGCTTTTAATTACGACAACTTTCATCTGCAACCGCTCCTTTACCTGATCGCGAGCACGACGCCGCAGGAAATCAACAGCAGCGCAAGAATAATGATCAACGCCTTCGAAGGCAGACAGAGCGCGAGGAACAGCCCGATCCCGAACGCGATCGCGATCTTGCCGCCGATCTTCTTTTTGCAGCGCATCGTACCCCTCCTTTTATTTCCGACACCTTTGTGCCTTCACTGCATTATACGCGGGAGGGCTTTTTTTGTTCCTTCGGATGTATGCGGCGCGGCGAAACGGGGAATGATGTTATGATTTTTGCATTTATTTGTCAAAATTAAAAATGTGTTTACAGATGATATAAAAATTCCCGGTTTCGATGTGATACAATCAGGATAGACACTCTTTCACTTTGGAGGAGAATATGGAGAACAAAACGGATATTTTCGGCGCGGGGGCCGAAAACGATACCGTTGAGATCCTTTCCGACGTTCCGTCGGAGCGTGCGCCGGAGAGAAAAGAACCGGTCAGGGATTTCAGCAAAAATTACAGACAGCTCTCCGACGCCGGGACATTAAGCGTATCCGGCGGGAGAAATACCGAACTGGCGTCCAGCAAGGCGTACCGGAATAAAGCGGCGCGCAAAAAAAAGACGATCGTCACGGTCGCGGTTTGCGTGCTTCTGATCGTTGCGGGATGCGTCGGCGGTTACATGACCGCCATGCGCATCATGGCAAAGAAGCTTCCGCCGCCCCCCGTGGACGAGACGGAGACGACGGAACATGCCGCGGATATCTCCGTCACCCGCGAGCACGGCGTGACCGCCGCGCCCGCGCCGCTGACGACGGCCGCAGCGGAAAGCGCCGGCGAAACGCAGACGACCGCCCCGACGACGGGCGAGAGCGAGACGCTGCCCTCCACCACGTTTTTCACGATCCCCGATCTGCCGGAGCTTTCCGATTTTACGCTGACGACGCGCCCCGCGGATACGCCGATCGCCGCGCCCACCGCGATCGCGAATACCGATTCGCCTCCGCAGACGCAGCTGGACAAAAAAGACATCTACAGCGATAACGTCGCGTCGGTCGTCGGCATTTCCGCCACGATCAATATTGAAAATCAGCTTCTCTCGCAGAATTATGTCAGCGAGTCGAAGGGGTCCGGGTTCATCGTCTCCTCCGCGGGCGTGATCCTGACGAATTATCATATCGTAAAGAACAGCACGAATATCGAGATATCTCTTTACGACGGGTCGAAACGCGCCGCGCAGCTGATGGGTTACGACGACTCCAACGACCTTGCCGTGCTGCGCGCGGACGTGGCGGGGTTCAAGGCCGTCAGAACGGGCAGCTCCGCACGTCTTGCCGTGGGCGATGAGATCCTGATCATCGGCAATCCCCTCGGCACGCTCGATTATTCGCTGACCAACGGCGTCATCAGCGCCACCGACCGTCTGATCGCCAACGACGCCGAGGCGCTGCGGATGTTCCAGACCAACGCGCCGGTCAACTCCGGCAACTCCGGCGGCCCGGTATTCAATATGAAAGGCGAGGTCGTCGGCATCGTCACCGGCAAATACGCCGAGAGCAGCATCGAAGGGCTTTCTTTCTGCGTGCCGATCGATAACGTGCTGCAGAGCATTGTGGAGATCGTCAAATACGGCAGCCCGCAGAACAAACCGATGCTCTCGCTCTCGGTGCAGACGCTCGCCAAGCAGACCTCCGAGCAATTCGGTCTGGCGCAGGGGGCGTATATCGTCGATCTCGACGAGAACGGCGCCGCGGCAAAGGCGGGGCTGAAGAAAGAGGACGTTATCACGCGCTTCAACGGCGAGACGATCACAAGCGTCGCCGATCTGCGAACCCAGCTTCTCAAATGCAGCGCCGGTCAGCAGATCTCCGTTCAGGTTTTCCGCGGCGGAGAATACATTGACGCGCTTCTCACGACGGACGTCAAGGTTCCGCGCGCTTCGCGCACGGGCTACGCGAACGTATATGATCTGTAAACAATAAACAATCTTCCGGCAGGTCTTGTATCTGCCGGTTTTTTATGTTACACTGTATGTAATTTCGGTATTGTGAAGTGAAGCTATGGACAAAAATCTCGAAAAACAGCTTCTGAGCGTGCAGAAGCCCGCGTCCTACACGGGCAACGAGCAGGGAGCGGTATATAAAGACAAAAACGCGGTCGACGTGCGCTTCGCGTTCTGTTTTCCCGACAAATACGAGATCGGCATGTCGCATATCGGCATGAAAATTCTCTACGGTCTGATCAACGAGCGGGAGGACGCGTGGTGCGAACGCGTCTTCGCTCCGGCGGAGGATATGGAGCGCGTCATGCGCGAGGGGAATTTTCCGCTGTTCGGGCTTGAAAGCGGCGAACCGATCAAAGATTTCGACATCATCGGTTTTACGCTGATGTATGAGCTGTGCTATACCAACGTTCTGAATATGCTCGACCTCGCCGGGCTGCCGGTACGCGCGAAGGACAGGACCTCGCTCTCGCCTCTGGTCGTCGCGGGCGGTCCCTGCTGCTGCAACGCGGAGCCGATGGCGGAATTCATCGACCTTTTCATGCTCGGCGACGGCGAGGACGTAATGAACGAGCTGATCGACCTTTATAAAAAATACAAGCAGAACGGCGGCTCGAAGGCGGATTTTCTGGAAGAGGCCTCGCATATCACCGGCGTTTACGTCCCCTCGCTTTACGACGTGCAGTACAACGGCGACGGCACGATCCTCGCCGTTACGCCGCTGAAAACCGCCCCCGCGAAGGCGACGAAGGCAAACGTCGCCGACCTCGATAAGGTTTACTATCCGACGAATTTCGTCGTGCCGTATACCGAGATCGTTTTCGATCGCGCGGTGCATGAGATCTTCCGCGGCTGTATCCGCGGCTGCCGCTTCTGTCAGGCAGGCTTCATCTACCGACCGATCCGCGAAAAACGCCCCGAGACGGTCAGCGAACAGAGCCGCGCGCTCTGCGAGGCGACCGGCTACGACGAGCTGTCCCTCTGCTCGCTTTCCAGCAGCGACTATACGCACATCAAAGAGCTGCTGAATATGCTGCTCGACTGGACGGAGCCGCGCAAGATCAATATCGCTCTGCCCTCGCTGCGCATCGACAATTTCGACCGCGAGCTTCTGGAACGGCTCTCCGCCGTGCGCAAAAGCGGTCTGACCTTCGCGCCCGAGGCGGGCACGCAGCGGCTCAGGGACGTCATCAATAAGAACATCACCGAAGAGGAGATCCTGAATACCTCGCGCGAGGCGTTCGCAGGCGGCAGAACAGCGGTCAAGCTCTATTTCATGATCGGTCTGCCCACCGAGACCGACGAGGACGTGAAGGGCATCGCGGAGCTTGCGCAGAAGGTCGTGAACGAGTTTTACCGCAACCCCGACAAGCCGAAGGGCAAGGGCGTGCAGGTGAGCGTGAGCGCGTCGAATTTCGTGCCGAAGCCGTTTACCCCGTTTCAGTGGGAGCCGCAGGACGCGAAGAACGAATTCATGCGCAAACAGGAATATCTGCGATCCTGCGTCACGACAAAAAAGGCGACCGTCAGCTGCCACACCCCCGCGGTCAGCGCTCTGGAGGGCGTGATGGCGCGCGGAGACCGCCGTCTTGCCGACGCGATCGAATACGCCTGGCGGCACGGCTGCACCTTCGACAGCTGGGAGGACAGCTTTGATTACGAAAAATGGCTCGCCGCGTTCGAAGCGACGGGACTCGATCCCGCGTTCTACGCGAACCGACGCAGGGATTACGGCGAGATCCTGCCGTGGGATCACCTTGATTACGGCGTCGACAAGAGCTTTCTCATGCGGGAAGCGGAGAAGTCGAAACAGGGCGAGACCACGCCCCACTGCCGCGTCCGCTGCGCGGGCTGCGGCGCAAATAAGCTGAACGGAGGGCACTGCGATGCGCGACGTCAGACTGATCTTTGAAAAACGCGGGCTTCTGCGCTTTGTGTCGCATCTCGATCTGAACCGGGCGGTGCTGCGCTGCATCCGGCGCACGGATATCCCGATCTGGTACACCGAGGGCTTCAACCCGCATCCCTACGTCACATTCGCCCTGCCGCTGCCGCTCGGCGCGGAGAGCGTCAACGATATTCTGGATCTTCGCGTAGTCGGGGATATCAGGAACAGAGAGATCGTCGAAAAACTCAACGCCGTGCTGCCGAACGGTCTGCGCGTCACCGGCAGCTGCGAGCCGAGAGCGAAGATCCGCGAGCTCTGCCGGGCGGAATACCTGTTTTTCTTCTCCGAACATACGGATATGGACCGCGTGCGGGCGATCGTCGACGGCGGGGAGCTCATGAGCGAGAAACCCGGCAAATCCCACGGCAGAAAAGTGATGAAATCCGTCAATCTGCTCGAAGAGGTCTATGCCTGCGCATACGACGGGCAGACGATGAAGCTGTGCCTGCCCGCGGGCAGCGTGAAGAACGTCAATCCCATTCTGCTCGCGCAGGAGCTTGAAAAAAAAGACAGCGCGATCGACTGCCGCCTCGTGCGCAGAACGGAGCTGCTGACCGAAACGGGAGCGTTTCGGTAAATTCTGATTTGTCGCGCAGCGACAAATCAGAATTTAGGGATGAGGGATGAGTAATGAGGGATAAGGGCTTGTAAAATTTCATTTTAGCCTCAAAATAAGCAATAGCGCTAATTTTCCTTCAAAAATACGGAGAATAAA
>JAFRPB010000060.1 GCA_017429345.1 Clostridia bacterium
ACGACTGAACCTGCGGCTCCGACGACGACTGAACCTGCGGCTCCGACGACGACTGAACCTGCGGTTCCGACGACGACCGAACCTGCGGCTCCGACGACGACCGAACCTGCGGCTCCGACGACGACCGAACCTGCGGCTCCGACGACGACTGAACCTGCGGCTCCGACGACAACAGAGCCAGTGAGTCTGAATGACGATCAATATCCGATCACCTATTATTTATATAATAACGACAGCTATCTCAGTAAACTGGAGATCGAAAACAAGAATCCGGGTTACTATACTTCCGGAACCGGTCTGCAGCTTCTGAATCTGAATGTGGAAGGATATATCTTCGACGGATGGTTTGACGGACAGGGAAAGAACGCAGAACAAATCAAAAGGATCGAAAAAGGCGCGACCGGTCCTATAGAGCTTTATGCGCACTGGGAACCGATTGAATACACGATTATGTTCGAATCTGATCTGATCCCGGTTGAATCTCAAACCTACACGGTCAACCGGGGGCTTGTCCTGCCGACGCCCACGCTGGACGGCTACATTTTTGCAGGGTGGTCAGACGAAACGGGAAAAATCATCAAAAAGATCCCGGTTGGAACAATAGGATCAAAGCAGTATTCCGCCAACTGGCTGAGCATGCGTAATCAAGCATGGTCTAAACAAAAACTGGATGATCCGATCATTTTAGAGGATACCGAGAACAACCTGATTCTTTTTACCTATGAAATCGGCGAAATCAGAAACGTTCCGTCTTTTGTGATCGAGGACTTCGGTTATATCAATTCAAACGGTATCTCAAAAACGGTGACAAAAACATTCTCGACAAAGGTGTCAAAGTCTTTGATGAATACCTATACGAATACCGTTTCCGACTCCACCGTCAACACATTCGGCTGGACGCTGTCAAACGCGTGGTCGGACAGCTCTACGGTGAATGAGGAATGGGCGAAAGAACACGGTATGACGCAGCAGGAGGCCGAAGAATACTGCAAAAGCGATACGAACGGATGGTATGTCAGCAACGGTACAGGTGGATCAACGACAACGCAGAAGCTTGACACAAAAGATACTTACGATCTGAATACGCAGACGAGAAACGGTTCGGTGGGCGGAGAAACATCGAGTTCTGTATCTCATGCGGGAAAGATATCGTCTTCGTATGAAGGAACACAAGACGCCAAAGTTGAGGTCAATGCCGGATTCAGTTTCCTCGGCGCGAAGGATACATTCTCCGCGAGCAGCAAAGATACGTTCAGCTCGTCGACAACGGATACGGAGGAAAGAAGCAAAAGCTCGAACTTTAATATTTCCGGCGGAAGCAGCGATCAGAAGGGCTCCGTTTCGCATACCGGGACCAATACAACGAACAGCGCGACATGGAATAATGAATCGGGATATAACGGGAGCTCTACCGTTACCAACAATAAATCTCTTGCAAGAGCGATCTCTGACAGCATCTCGAATAAATACGGTTACGGAAAAACCTATATCGAAAGTGAAACGGGCACCACGAAGCAGGATTTCTCGTCAAGCACGATAATACAGGACACCTACGGATCTACCGTAACGTTCTCTGCAGAGACAGCCGAATCCGAAACCCTGACTTACACGACAACAAATACGGCGTCCGGATACCACCGCTGGATCATGGTCGATACCGCGCATGTGTTCGCCGTCGTCGGCTATGACATCGCGACTTCGTCATATTTCGTTTCGACTTATACCGTCATGGATAACAATCTTCAGCAGTTTGAGGATTATTCTTACTCTACCGGCGCGTATAACGATAATCAGAATTCCTATATCGATTTTGAGGTGCCGTATGACACGATCACGGAATACGTGGGCAATCGCGTCGGCAAGAGTGAAGGACTCGAAGTGAATTCGTCCGGCGTGATTACCGCTTACACGGGTACGGATAATTATGTCGTGATTCCCGAATATATGGTGATCGATAACCACGACGGCTCGACGTCTGTAATTCAGGTGACTGGGCTGAGTGAAAAAGCGTTCAAAGCCAACAGCAACATCACCGGCGTAAATCTGTCTTCCTTTATCGATGAAATACCGGCGAATGCGTTCCGTGGGTGCAGTTCATTGAAAGAGGTACAGTCTTTCGCCTCGAAAATAGGAAGCAACGCTTTCGCCGAATGCATATCATTAGATGCGCTTGTATTGGGTTACGGAATTACATCGATCGGGGATAACGCATTTACGGGTATTAACGATTTATCGATTTATGCGATCAATAAAGACGTTGTAAATGCTGTCGTGAATTCCGGCGCAAAAAAAATAACGGTCAATGTAACCGACAAGCTGAAATCTCTCAATAATACGACGTTGATCGTTCCGAAAGGTACTGAGAGTTTTACATTCAACGGTCTTGGTAAAACATATAAAAATACAAGTATTGCATCGGACGCAAAAAAAACCGTCATAAACCGGGCGAAGTTTATTTCAACTTCCGCCACGCCGCTGAAGCTTTCGTCTGAAGAGGTCGTACTCAATCAGGTGTCTGTTGAATCCCCGGGGATTGCCCTGCTGCTTTCGGCTGATTCATGCGACGTTTCCCTTTTCGGTGATAACAAGATTTCATCATCATACGGAAAAACGATGCTCTGCAAAAATGTTACTTTTGACAAGCTTGCAGCAGGATTGCAGAGCAATTTGGAGGTTAAAGGAGATATCCTGACAGCCGGTGAACTCAACGGAAAGTCCTATCTGAAATGCAGCGGTGAGATCATTAAGATATCGGCCGGAGAATTCGATCAATATGCCCAGGGCATGCTTACCGTAACCTTTGATGCAAACGGGGGTAAAGTAGAAGAAACATCGAAAACAGTATTCTACGGACAGGCTTACGGTAAGCTGCCGACCCCGAAAAGGAAAAACTATACGTTTGCGGGTTGGTATACAAAAAAGAAAGGCGGAGAAAAAGTCACTGCAAAAACGATCGTTTCCGCAACGGAAAAGCAGACGCTTTATGCCCATTGGAACGCGGTGGAATTCACTGTAACCTTTGACGCCAACGGGGGCGTTTGCGATGAATCGGAGAGAACGCTCCATTACGGAGATACTTACGGAAAGCTCCCCGTACCGGAAAGAAAGTATTACACCTTCGACGGATGGTATACCGAAAAAGAAGGCGGAACGCAGATTGCCGAGAATACGGAGATCACCGAACCGACAGACCGAACGGTATACGCGCATTGGACGCTTATTCCCGGTTCCGATTGGATAAAAGCCGACGAAGTACCGGAAGACGCGGAGATTATCGAAAGAAAATATACATATGTTTTGACGTCTTATACCACGTCCCCGATTTCGTCATTAAGCGGCTGGACGAGATATGATTCCTCTTGGGAGTGGAGCGATTACGGCTCATGGAGCGCATGGCAGGATTCCTCGGTCTCAAGCTCCGAATCGCGGCAGGTAGAGACAAGGTATATCGACCCGGTATATAAGACGAAATATAATTATTACCGTTATGTGAACGCCGCGCATAACCGATTCGGTACAGCCGGATATTCGGATTGCTATTATCTCGAAGAGATTTCTCTTGATTACGAATTGACCTATACGGAGACACATTCAGGCATCGCTTTTTACGGTTATTACGGAGACTATCTACAGGCATACTGGATGAAACAGGGAACCTATAATGACAAGCAGTTCAAAACACAGGAGCAGGTTTCCCCCGGCCATACACAGTACCGTTACAGAGACCGGTATAAGATGTATACCTATTATTACTCGAAGACGGAAGACATGGAATCGACGACGGATCCCACCGGGCAGAAGAATGTTTCCGACGTTGTCGAATGGGTAAAATACCGTCCTGCGACTTTGTCGAATGAGCCTGTTTCCGACCCGGAACCCGTTTACGTGACAAAATATAATTATTACCGCTATGTCAACGCGGATCATACCCGCTGCGGAACGGCCGGATATTCGGATTGCTATTATCTCGAAGAGATTTCTCTTGATTACGAATTGACCTATAATCATTCCGCGGGAGGTATTGATTTCTACGGAGATTACGGAACATATCTGACGGGCTGTTGGATGAAGAAGGATCCTTTCACAACGAAAGAATTGGTTTCATCATAAAAGTCGTCGCGTATTGATCCGACGCCCGAAAAGCTTGTTATTGAAAAACAAACGGATCGACGATATAGTATTATTTAAGCAACACCGCAGATCGCTGTGCAGATTGCGTGCGCTGACGGGATAAAGATTACGTAAGACGCGCATCCGCATCGTTGCGGTGTTTGCTTATAATGTAAGAAAGGTTTTGAGGAAATGAAATCAGCACCGAAAAAGCTTCTCACTGTCGCGCTCAGCGTCCTGATGATCGCGCTGACCGTGCCGTTCGGCGTATTTGCTTCCGCCGCAAAAACCGTTGACAGCGGCGAATGCGGAGAGAACGTCACATGGGAACTCGACAGCGACGGAACGCTGACCGTCAGCGGCACGGGAGAAATGGAGGATTATTATTCTTTTCCAATCGCAGACAACGGTAAAATCAAAACCGTCGTTGTCGAAGACGGCGTGACGCGCATCGGAAGTTGGGCGTTTGAAGGCTGCGAATCTCTGATATCGATCACGATCCCGGACAGTGTGACGAGCATCGGCCATGATGCGTTTAATAATTCAGCGTATTATAATGATAAAAACAATTGGACCGACGGCGTATTATATATCGGTAATATCTTAATCACTGCTGACGAAAAGACCGTAGCCGAAAGCTATACGATCAAAGAAGGAACGAAGGTTATAGGCGATGATGCGTTTGTCTGGTGCTGTCTGAATTCTATTACGATCCCGGACAGCGTAACGAACATCGGCGATGAGGCGTTTTCCGACTGCGACAGTCTGACCTCGATCACGATCCCGGACAGCGTAACGAGAATCGGTGATTATGCGTTTTCCTACTGCAGCTGTCTGACCTCGATCACGATCCCGGACAGCGTAACGAGAATCGGCGAGCATGCAGTTTACGGCTGCGGCAGTCTGACTGAGATCCGGTACAGCGGCAGCGAAGAGAACTGGTACGCGCTGACGGACGGCGTCGATCTCGGGTATGACGAAGGTATGGTGACGCTCTGTTTTAACGGGGAAGAAGCGCCTGTAAACACCGAAAACAGCGGAACCTGCGGCGATAAGGGAGACAACGTCGCCTGGACGCTTGATGATAACGGCACACTGACCATCAGCGGCAGCGGGAAAATGCGGGATTCCTGTGCCGCGTTCTCCGGAGATGAGAGAATCAAAACAGTAATAATAGAAGACGGCGTCAGCTACATCGGAGCCTCTGCGTTTAAAAACTGTAAGAATCTGCAGGTGATCTTTATTCCTGCCAGTGTGTTCGATTCCGTTTATTATTATGACCCGGATCCCGACGATTGGTGCGGCACAGAAGAAATAGTTGAAAAGAAAGGCTTAGGAGCAGGTATAACGACCGGCTGCAGCAAGCTGCGCGCGATTTTTTACGCCGGCAGCAGTTCCGGATTGAAAATATCCTGCAATGGTGATGACTGGAGCAACGCGCTCTACTATAACGGCGTTCCGGTTATCTGCGATTGTTATTCCTGCGGCGCGGACGGCGCCGACGTTTCGTGGACGTTTGACGGCGACGGCACGCTGACAATCAGCGGCGTCGGCGCGATACGGGATTATGACAGAGCTGAAACCGCCGTAGACGATTTCGATGATCCTGTATTATTTGAATATCTGTTTTACGATACCACAGCTACCCCATTTCACCTGCTGCCGATCCGTAAAATCGTTATAAAAGAAGGCGTGACCGGCATCGGCGACTTTACGTTTTACGGCTGCGAAGCGTTGGAGGAGGTTGTCCTGCCGGACGGGTTGAAAAGGATCGGTGAAGTCGCGTTCGGATACTGTACAAAGCTGATCGATATTTTCATCCCGGAGAGCGTAACGGATATCGAAGAGCTTGCGTTTTACAAAACGGCGGCATATCTGGATGAGCGGAATTGGTCCGACAATGTATTTTATCTCGGCGACCGGCTGATCAAGGCTGACGCCGAATCCGTCGGAGGCGCTTATTCCGTCCGGAAAGGCACAACACACATCGAGAAGTCGGCGTTTTCCGGTTGTTCGAGTCTGTCGGAAATTGTTATTCCGGACAGTGTAACGAGCATCGGCCGCGACGTGTTTTGCGGATGTTCAAATCTGACGAACGTTACGCTCCCGAACAGCGTGACGAGCATCGGCCGCGACGTGTTTTACGGATGTTCAAATCTGACGAACGTTACGCTCCCGAACAGCGTGACGGACATCGGCGTCAGAGCGTTTTCCGGCTGTACCGCCTTGTCGGACATTACGATCCCGAACAGCGTGACGGACATCGGCGACAGCGCGTTTTACGGCTGTACCGCCTTGTCGGACATTACGATCCCGAACAGTGTGACGGACATCGGCGACAGCGCGTTTTACGGCTGTACCGCCTTGTCGGACATTACGATCCCGAACAGCGTGACGGACATCGGCTACAGCGCGTTTTACGGCTGTACCGCCTTGTCGGACATTTCGCTCCCGAACAGCGTGACGGACATCGGAGCTTATGCGTTTTGTAATACAGCGTATTATAACGATAAGAGCAATTGGACCGACGGCGTATTATATATCGGCAACGCCTTAATTCAAGCTGACGAAGAGACGTTATCCAGAAGCTATACGATCAAAGAAGGAACGAAGGTCATTGCAGATACTGCGTTTGAAAAATGCGAAGGTCTTGAGTCGATCGCGATCCCGGACGGCGTGACGGACGTCGGCATATCCGCGTTTTCGAACTGCACCGGTCTGAAGGAGCTGACGCTTCCCGACAGTGTAACCCGAATCGCCGGTTATGCTTTTTCCGGATGTGAAAATCTGCGCGTGCTTGATATGGGCAGCGGCGTGACGGAGATCGGCGAATATGCGTTCGACGAATGTGAAAACATCACGGATGTTTATGTTTCGAAAAATTTGAGATCGGTCGGGTACTGTGCTTTTTTGGCCTCCGATGGGATAAAAAACGTATATGTATCCGATCTGCCCGCATGGTGGGCGATCGAATTTGACGATTACGGCGATCATTTAAGATCAGCAGATTATAAGCGTCTTTGGATCGACGGCGCTGCTCAGAGTGAATGCGTCGTACCGGACGGTGTGACCGAAATCCCCGAGTACGCGTTTCAAGGATTTAACGAGCTTGAAAGCATCCTTCTTCCCGCAGGCGTTAAATCGCTCGGCGAACATTTTCTTGAAGGCGCGACAGGCATTCAGACGATTACCGTTCCGAATACAGTAACGGAGGATGAAGATGTCGCGGGGGATTATTCCGGAGATTACAATTCCTGCAGTAAGGCTTTTGCAGGCAGCTCCGTGAAAACGATTATTTTTGAAGAAGGGCTGACGAAAATCCCGAGCCGGATCTGCGAGGACGCCGCGTCTCTGACGAAGGTCGTTATTCCTTCCGGCGTCACGACAATCGGCAAGGCTGCGTTTGAAAACTGCGAGCAATTGAAGAGTATTGTCCTGTCGGAAGGCGTAACGACCGTCGGAGACTATGCGTTTTTCGGATGCAGCCGACTCAAGACCGTCACGTTGCCGGACGGTGTGACGATCATCGGGAACGGTGCGTTTGAAGACTGCAGCCGATTAAAAAGCGCGGTCCTTCCCGAAGGAGTAACGACTGTCGGGAACGATACGTTTTCCGGATGCAGCCGACTCAAGACCGTCACACTGCCGGACGGTGTAACGATCATCGGGAACGGTGCGTTTGAGGGCTGTAAAAAGCTTTCGGCAGTTTCCCTTCCGGACAGCGTCACGGTGATCGGCGATTCAGCGTTTTCCGGCTGCGCGGCGCTGAAGGAGCTTGTCCTGCCGCCGAATCTCGAGTCGCTCGGCGCTTCTTTCCTTGACGGAGTGCCCGGGATCAAAACGGTTGTCGTGCCGAAAACAGTGCAGGATGTGCAATCAGACAAAGGTTCTCGTTTTGATGACGATCCGTATTATACTGTTTATTACTGGAGCATGAGCGACGACGCAACATTACACAATTGCAATAACGCCTTCAATGGCAGTTCCGTGCGGACGCTGACTTTTGAAGCGGGGCTGCAGAGGATTCCGTGTAAAATCTGCGAATTCGCCTCGGCGCTGACGACCGTCAAGATCCCGGACAGCGTAACGGAAATCGGGAGATACGCATTCAGGTATTGTAATGATTTAACGGATATCTTTTTTGCCGGCAGTGAAAAGGAATGGAAGGCGCTGACAAAAGGCGAGGATCCCGGTTACGACACGGAAACGGTGACCGTACACTTTAACTGCGACCTCTCGGAAGAAGGAACCACACAATGCGGGATCACCGACGAATATGGCACGGAACCCGGTACGACCGACATGTCTGCGACCGAGCCGCCGGTTGAGCCGTCGACCGAAGAACCGGTTGAGCCATCGACCACGGAACAGATAACTGCGGAACAAACTACTTTCGAACAGACGGAACAGATGACTGCGGAACAGACGACTGCGGAACAGACCATAACGGAGCCGACAACAGAAGAGCAGACGACCGCCGCCCCGAGCACAACGAAACCGATCACAGCGGAACAGACGACTGCGGAACAGACCATAACGGAGCCGACAACAGAAGAGCAGACGACCGCCGCCCCGACCACAACGGAACCCACGACAACGGAACCGACGACCGCCGCGCCAACCACTGCGGGAAAGACGACTGCAGAGTCGACCGCTGCGGAGCCGACGACAGGCGAACCCGTCGAAAAAGGTTTCTTCCTCGGCGATGTAAACAAAGACGGCAAGATCAACGCGAAGGACGCGAGAGCCGCGCTGCGCATCTCCGCACGTCTGGATCCCGCCGATGAACTTACGCTGAAGCTTGCAGATTCGAATCAAAACGGCAAGGTTCAGGCAGGAGACGCGCGCCTGATCCTGCGCCACAGCGCAAAGCTTGAAAAGCTGCCCGACGTGAAGATCGCCGCAGAATAAATATTCCGAATTGCAAGAGCTCCGCACGGATTTCCCGCACGGAGCTCTTGTTTTTCTTTTCGGTTATGATATTTTTTCCGATCTTCGTCTTACAGCGCCTCGAACACCTTCGAGATATCCTCGTGGATGACCAGATCCGCGGCGTCGTCGTAGGGCGTGGGGTCGTAATTGATGATGACGAATTTCGCGTCGTTGGGGCAATAGCGCACAAGGCCCGCCGCGGGGTAGACGACCAGCGAGCTGCCCACGACGACCAGCAGGTCGCACCCGCCGATGGCCCTGACCGAACGCGACAGCTTATCCTCGTCGAGCATTTCGCCGTAGAACACGATATCCGGCCGCAGGATGCCGCCGCAGGAGCAGCGGGGCACGCCCTCGGCTTTCTTGATGTATTTTTCCGGGTAGCGTTTTTTGCATTTCAGGCAGTAATACTCGAGCGTCGTGCCGTGGACCTCGATCACGTTTTTGCTGCCCGCGAGCTGATGCAGACCGTCGATGTTCTGCGTTACGACCGCGGAGACCTTGTCGCCCAGCGCGGCGATCTTTTTATGCGCGATATTCGGCTGCGCGTCGCCGACGATCAGAAAATCCTTGTAATACTTATAAAACGTCTCCGGATCCCGCTTGAAAAAATCGATGTGCAGCAGCTCCTCGTACGGCACGGGGGATTTGCGCTTGTACATCCCCTCTTTGCCGCGGAAATCCGCAAGTCCGCTCGCGGTGGAAATGCCCGCGCCGGTCAGGAACACGATCCTTTCGCTGCCGTCCGCAAGCCGTTTGAACGCTTCGATCCTGCTCATAAAGCTCCCTCTTTTCTTTTTTATAAAACAGTGTTATAATTATAATATACGCGCTTCTATTATATACGCGTTTCGGCGCGATGTCAATTCCGGAGGAGGATCGATATGACAGAAAAAATTTCCGCCGCGCAATATGTGCGCGAACGGCTGCTCGCCCTGCGGGACGAAGAATATCAACGCTTCACTGCGAAGCTGCTGCCGAATATCCCGCCCGAGCGCGTTCTGGGCGTGCGCACGCCCGACCTGCGCGCGCTGGCGAAGGAGCTGCACGGAACGCCCGCCGAAACGGAATATCTCGACGCGCTGCCCCATTATTACAACGAGGAAAACATCCTGCACGCCGTTCTTCTGGGATATGAGAAGGATTATTCCGCCGCCGTCGCGCGGATGAACGCGTTTCTGCCGTACGTCGACAACTGGGCGGTCTGCGACGTCATCAATCCGAAGGCGTTCGGAAAGGCTGGCGGCGAGCTGATCTCGCAGGTCAAAGAATGGATCGCCTCGGGCGAGGATTACACGGTCCGTTTCGCCGTGAGCTGCCTGATGAAGTATTTTCTCGACGAAAAATTCAGGCCGGAATATCTTGACCTCGCAGTGCAGATCCAAAGCGAGGAATACTACGTCAACATGATGCGGGCGTGGTATCTCGCCACGGCGCTGGCGAAGCAGTACGAAACGACCGTGCCGATCCTCGAAGACCGCCGCCTCGACCGTTGGACGCACAACAAGACGATCCAGAAGGCGGTCGAGAGCTTCCGGGTGAGCGACGAGCATAAGGCCTATCTGAAAACGCTGAGATACTGATTTATCAATACGGATTATAGTTTCGGAGGAAATGATCGAAATGAACGAAAAAGAGATCGGCGAGCTGCGGCGGCATTTGCGGGCGGACAAGTGCTCGGTAAACGACCTTTACGGCTGCTTTGTCAACGAGAAAAAAGAGATCGTCACCACCTTCCGTCAGCCGCTCGGCCTGACGCCCTCGGACGACGCGGAGGCGGTTTTGCAGATCATGCGCAAGGCGCTTTCCGGCACGGTCGGGAAAAATCTTCTCGCCCTGCCGTTTTCGACCGAACAGGTCATGGACAGCGACGAGCATAGAATGTTCTCTGCGCTGCGTACGCGCGACCAGAGCTGCGAGGCGGCGGTCGGCGCGCTGTTTGAGCAGACCGCGGCGGCTCTGCGGATGGAAACGCCGTATCTGATTCTGTTGGCGCAGGATTCCTACGACGTGCCCGCCGTCGGCAAGGACGGCCTTGACGGCGACGGCGCGGAGGTGTTCAATTATTGCCTTTGCGCGGTGTGTCCCGTGAAGGAGACGCGTCCCGCGCTGGGATTTTTTCCGGCGGAAAACACGTTCCGCAGTCTATTGAGTAACCGGGTGATCTGCGCGCCGGAGCTGGGCTTTTTATTCCCGTCCTTTGACGAGCGCACCGCGAATATTTACGATGTGCTTTATTATACGAAGCATTCCGCCGAGAATCACGCGGAGTTCATCGAGCAGGTCATGCGCACCGTCGTTCCGATGCCCGCCGACGAACAGAAGGATACCCTCAACGGCATTCTCGAGAGCGTGCTTTCGGAGGAATGCAGTCTTGATCTTGCCGTGGAGCTGCGGGACGCGATCTGCGAACAGCTTGACGAGGCGCAGCAGTCGCATGCCGAAGAGCCGCCGGTCGTGTCAAAGAAGGACGTCAGCCGCGTTCTGCGTCGCTGCGGCGTGGGGGAGGAACGCGTCGAGGCGTTTGAGCGGGAATATCAGGAGACCTTCGGCAGCGCGGATATCCCGCCGAAGAATCTTGTTGACCGCAGGCGCTTTGAGGTGACGACGCCGGATGTGCAGATCCGCGTCTCGCCGGAGCGTTCCTATCTTGTCAGCACCCGTACCATCGACGGCGTGCCGTATATCCTGATTCGCGCCGAGGACGGCGTCGAGGTCAACGGTATGCAGGTGCAGATCGCCGCGGAGCTCTCGCCGGACGGAGAATGAGGTTCAAGTTCCCGATTATCGCGTTCTTTACATGAACGGAAGAATCCCGTCGCGAAACGGGGTTCTTCGTTTCATAAAACGCGATTGAAAGCGGACGGGAAAGGACATTTTTTCGCGCGCCTCTTTTCTTTTTCGCCAAAACATGTTATGCTGTAAAAAACGGGAGGCGCGGACGCATGGACAAATATTACGATCATATCATCCACGGAGGCGATTACAACCCCGACCAGTGGGTGGATACGAAGGAGATCTGGGATGAGGATCTGCGGCTGATGGATCTTGCGAAGGTCAACTCCGCAACGGTGGGCATTTTCGCCTGGTCGCTGCTGGAGCCGGAGGAGGGCGTTTATAACTTCGGCTGGCTGGACGAAGTTATGGATAAGCTCGCGTCCCACGGCAAAAAGGCGATATTGGCGACGCCCTCCGGCGCGCGCCCGCCCTGGATGGCGCAGAAATACCCGGAGGTGCTGCGGGTGGAGGAAAGCGGGATCCGCAACGAATACGGCGTGCGGCACAACCACTGCCTGACCTCGCCGGTCTACCGGGAGAAAACCGCAAAAATCAACCGGATGCTGGCGCAGCGGTACAAGGACCACCCCGCGCTGTTCATGTGGCACATTTCCAACGAATACAGCGGGGAATGCCACTGCGAGTTGTGTCAAAAGGCGTTCCGCGAGTGGCTCAAAAAAGAATATCACGGCTCCCTTGACGAGCTGAATTTCAAGTGGTGGAACGGCTTCTGGAGCCACCGCTTCACGGACTGGGAGCAGATCTCCTCGCCGAAATTCCGCGGCGAGAACCACGTGCCCGCCCTCAAGCTCGCGTGGCGGCGCTTTGTGACCGAGCAGCATCTTTCGTTTTATCTCGATGAGATCGCGCCGCTGCGGGAGCTGACGCCACAGGTGCCGGTCACGACGAATATGATGCGCCTCTATAAGGGGATCGACTACCGCAAATTCGCGCCGTTCGTCGACGTGATCTCGTGGGACAACTACCCCGACTGGACCAACGGCGACAATACCGAACCCGCGGTCGTCACCGCGTTCGCGCACGACGTTTTCCGTTCGATGAAAAACGGCAAGCCCTTTTATATGATGGAATCCACGCCCTCGATCGTCAATCACAAGCCGATCAACCGGCAGTTAAAATCCGGCGTGCAGGAGCTCGCGGCGATCCTCGCGGTCGCCCACGGCGCGGACAGCGTGCAGTATTTCCAGTGGCGCAAGAGCCGGGGCGGGCATGAGAAATTCCACGGCGCGGTCGTGGATCACGTCGGGAACGAAAACACCCGCGTGTTCCGCGACGTGTCGAAGCTCGGCGGCGTGCTCGAACGGCTCGACTGCGTCGTCGGCGCGCGGACGGAAGCGAAGGCCGCGATCGTTTGCGACTGGGAAAACGCCTGGGCGACCGAGTTTTTCTGCGGCTACAACAACGAACGCCGCGATTACGACAGGGTCTGCGAGCGCTGGTACCGGGCGTTCCAGCGCCGGGGCGTGCCCGTGGACGTGATCCCCGAGGACCGGGACTTTTCAAAATACGACCTGATCGTTTCCCCGTTTCTCTATATGCTGAAGGACGGCGTCGCGGACAGGATCGGACAATACGTCAAAAACGGCGGCCGCTGGGTCGGAACGTATCTGACCGGGATCGTCGACCGGGACGATCTTTGCTTCCTCGGCGGGGTCCCCGGGGACGGGCTGCGCGAGGTCTTCGGCGTATGGGCGGAGGAGACGGACTCCCTCGGCGAGGGCGAATACAATTCTGTTTGCTTCGGCGGGAAGACCTACCGCGCCGAATATACCTGCGACGTGATCCATACGGAGGGCGCGCAGACGCTCGGCGCGTATGAGACAGCCTCCTACTATGCGGGGACGCCCGCCGTGACGGTGAACGGATACGGCAAAGGCAAGGCGTATTACGTCGCGTTCCGCCCCCGGCAGGCGTTTATCGACGACTTCTGCGGCGGGATGATCGCCGAAACCGGTCTTTCCTCCGACGCGCCGTTCCCGCTGCCCGACGGCGTCTTCGCGAGAAAGCGCGGCGAAGTGCTGTTCGTGATGAATTTCAGCGGCGAAACGCGCTGCGTCACGCTCGATCGGGCATACAGCGACGTTCTTACCGGCGGGGCGCGCGAGGGAGAGACCGTTCTGCCGGAAAACGGATATCTGATCCTGACCTGATCCGTCGCCGTTCCGGCGCGGACGATTTCGAACGGAGGAAACAGAATGAAAAAAGACAGATCAACAACAGAACGGACGCAAAACGCGGCGGTTCCGCCGCCGGAGGCAAAGCTTTCCGGCGCGCCGAGCCGCGCGGAGAAGATCCGCACATTCCTGTTTCTGCTGCTCGGGAACCTGATCGCGTATCTTCCTATGTGCGCGTTCGGCGGCGCGAGCTACAGCATCGACTCCCCGGCGATCCTGCTGGCGGGAGATTGGATTCATTACGGCGGATTTATTGACTCCTACCGCTACGTCGGCGCGCTCATTTATAAGATCTATTCGCTGATCGGGCATAACCCGATCGGCAACTGCACCCCGGATATTATTTTGTTTATCCTGCTTGCGGCGATCGGCACGACCGCGTTTGTATACTGCCTGATCAATCATCTGAAGATCAAGGGGATCGCTCCTTTTGCCGCGATCGAGTTCGCGACGCTTCTTGCCATTGAGAACGCGTGGTTCAGCGAGATTCTTGCGTTCCCCGAAAGCGTGTTCCTGACCGGCGTCGGGCTTGTGTTCTGTTTTGCCGCGCTGATCGTTTTCATGCGGCGGCGCTCCGTGATAAGCCGGATCTTCTGCGCCGTGCTGCTGCTGTGCGCGATCGCGACGTATCAGCAGTTTCTTTCGGTGTTCATCATTTTCATGATCGCTATTATCGGCGCAGAGCTCACCGCGGACGGCCGGAGCCGGGCAAAGGACGTTTTTTTCGCATATTTCAAACCCGCCGTTTTCGTTCTGATCACCTGCGTCGTCTATTTCGCCGCGGGGATCGCGATCGCGAAATATTTCGATATCGCGGGAAGCAGCCGGACGGCGCTTTCGTTTTCTGCCGTTTCGGAAAACATTAAATACTTTATATCTCATCAGCACTCGTTCCTGCGGGGAAGAGGTCTGTTCAAAACGGAGATCCTGACCGCGGCGTTCATCGCGTTGGGCGCGCTTTGGTTTCTCTGCCTGATGATATATGCTTTGAAGAAAAAGGAATATGTGAAAGCGGGATTCATTCTGGCGTCCTACGCCGCCGCTTACGTATCGGCGTATCTGCTCGGGCTGATCTCAACGTCTCACGCGACAAGAGCGCTGTTCGCCCTGTTTTCCGTTTTCTTCCTGTTTACCGCGGGGATCGTCGCCAAAAGCCCGAAGAAAATCATCTGCGCCGTTCCGGCGTGTATTCTTGCGGTCGTGCTGGCGGCAAATCTGTTTGTGATCATCCGCGGCGGGAACAGTCACCGGATCCAGCGCGAACTCGATATCGACTGCGCCGAGCGGATCTCCGAGGCGATCGACTCGTATGAAAAAATAAGCGGCGTCACCGTAAAGACGATCGCTTACTGTTACGATGAACAACAGGAGCCCGAACGCGGCGAGTCGTTGTTTTATTTCAATTTCGCGCTCGAGCCGATTCTTACGCTGAAATCCGCCAGATATGAGCAGGGCGTTGAACAGATCTATACATTTACGGACGTCCCGGAGGAAATATACGAGCGGTATTTCGCCGGCAAAGACTGGCATGAGTTCAATCTTGAGGAACAGCTGCACATTATTGACGATACGGCGTATCTGTGCGTGTTTTAATATAAAGAATTCCATCCCGTCTTACGCGAACGCCGGAAACGAGGGGATCCGGATTGCCTGATCCAAAAAAGACAGACGTTTCCGAAATGCAGCAGAGAAGAGCAAAAGATATTCTTCTTAATATATAAAAACCGCAGAAGCATCCGGCTGCTTCTGCGGTTTTTTATGCGTTATGTTTTGTTTTCGGTTACTGGTTCGCCGCGGTGGATTTCTCCTGCTTGACCTTGTGATCGATCACGTGGCGGGAGGCGAGCTCGCGGGTGATATCGTCGATGCCGATGCCCGTTTCCGCCATCAGCACCATGACGTGATAGGCGAGGTCCGCGATCTCATAGACCGTTTCGCCCTTGTCGCCGCCCTTCGCGGCGATGATGACCTCCGTGGATTCCTCGCCGACCTTCTTGAGGATCTTGTCGATCCCCTTTTCAAAAAGATAGGTCGTGTAGGAGCCCTCCTGCGGGTTCGTCTTGCGCCCTTTGATGAGCTCCATCAGCCCTTCATAAGTGAAAGGCGCGTTTTCCGACTGATAGACTGGGTTGAAGAAGCAGCTGTCGCTCCCGGTATGGCAGGCGGGGCCGTCTTTTTTGACGGTCACGACGAGGGCGTCTTTGTCGCAGTCGGCGGTGATATCCACGATATGCTGCACGTTGCCGCTGGTCTTGCCCTTGCGCCAGAGCTCTTTCCGAGAGCGCGACCAGAAGCAGGTGCGCTTTTCACGGATGCTGATCTCCAGGCTCTCGCGGTTCATATAGGCGAGCGTGAGCACCTTTTTTGTCCCGGCGTCGACGACGATCGCGGGGATCAGCCCTTTCTCGTCAAATCTGAGTTCGTCGATGTTGATCATTATTCTCTCTCCTCATTGACCTGCCGTACGTTGATCCCGTTGGCGGCAAGCAGTTTTTTCAGTTCGTTGATCTTTACCTCGCCGAAATGGAAGATCGAGGCGGCGAGGCCCGCGTCCACCTTCGGCAGCGTCCTGAACAGCGTGACGAAATCCTCCGCCTTTCCCGCGCCGCCCGAGGCGATCACGGGCACGCTCACGGCATTGCACACCGCGTCGAGCATTTCAAGATCGAAACCGTTCTTCACGCCGTCGGTGTCGATGCTGTTGAGCACGACCTCGCCTGCGCCGTTCTCCACGCAGCGCCGGATCCACGAGATCGCCTCCATGCCCGTATTCTCCCTGCCGCCCTTGGCGAACACGGTGAACCGGCCGTCCACGCGCTTGACGTCCGCGGAGATCACGACGCACTGGTCGCCGTATTTCTTTGCCGCCGCGCCGACGAGCGAGGGATCGCGGATCGCGCCGCTGTTGACGCTGACCTTGTCCGCCCCGCATTTGAGCACCCGGTCGAAATCGTCGAGGGTATTGATGCCGCCGCCCACGGTCAGGGGGATGAAGATCGTTTCCGCGGTTTTTTTGAGGATATCGGTGAACAGCGCGCGCCCCTCGGCGGATGCGGTGATGTCGTAGAACACCAGCTCGTCCGCGCCGGCGGAGCTATAATAGGACGCGAGCGCCACGGGGTCGTTCACGTCGCCTAAATTTTCAAAATTCGTGCCCTTGACGACGCGGCCGTTTCGCACGTCGAGACAGGGGATAATGCGTTTGGTGATCATTTTTACACTGTGCCTCTTACGTTATGATGTCAAGCGTCAAGCTTGGAAATGCGATCCTCTTAATGGACAATGGATAATGGATAATGGATAATGGATAAATAATAGACTATTATGACTCCGATAATTTGTAAAGCGGTAATGATACGTTCATCTATAAACGGGTACGGGCGGAGCCCTTCATTATCCATTGTCCATTGTTCATTTGTCATTGGCCGTCGCGATCGCGGCGGTCAATGACAGATCTCCGGTATAAATCGCCTTGCCGACGATCGCGCCGTAAAGCCCCATCTCGCGCAGGGAGATAATATCCGCAAGCGTCGAAACGCCGCCCGAGGCGGTGATATCGACGGAATAACGCGAAGACAGATCGCGGTACAGCTCCACGTTCGTGCCGGAGAGCAGCCCATCCTTTGAAATATCGGTGCAGATCACGGTCTTCACGCCGAGCGCCTGCAGCCGGTCGAAGAATTCATAAACGCCGAGCCCGGAATCGCTGCGCCAGCCCTTGATCGAGACGTTCCCGTCGCGGATATCCGCGCCCACGGCGATCTTCTCGCCGTATCTGCCGACGGCTTCCTCCAGAAACGCGGGGTCCGTCACCGCCGCGGTGCCGACGATCACGCGGAACACGCCCGCGCCGATGTATTTTTCGACGGTCGCCATATCCCGCACGCCGCCGCCGATCTCGACCCGGAGCGCCGTTTGTTCGACGAGCGCTTTCACCGTTTCGAAATTCGGCGTGCCTCCGTCGCGAGCGCCTTCAAGATCGACCGCGTGCAGATATTCCGCGCCCGCCGCCTGAAAGCGCAGCGCGTGCTCCACGGGGTCGCCGTAGTCCGTCATTTGATCGTAATCGCCCCGGACAAGGCGCACCGCCCTGCCGCCGATGATGTCCGTCGCGGGGAATATAATCATAGTTTTTCTCCTCTGCCGCTTATAAATGAGAAATTAGGAATGAGGAATGAGGAATGTCGGAAGTCGCTTCGCGACTTGGATCATACAGACCGCAAGTATGAAATACGAGTTAAGTAAGCGCTGATTAATTCCGGTGCGCAGATTGCGCTGTCAGATTTTTCGTCAGATTGTTCAATAAGACCGCAGGAAGGCTGTCGCCTTTCAAGGGATTTTTGGGCGATATGACGGAAAAGATGCAAGCAAGGTGCGTGCCGAATCTTCAGATGTGAATGAATCAGTGGTTACTTAAACATTCCGCTTCAAAATATAAGAATATATACTGAGGGTACGGGGCGCAGCCCCGTCATTCATTCCTCACTCCTCACTCCTCATTCCTCATTTTATTTCTGTAAACGCTTTCAGGATCCGCAGCCCGACGCTGCCGCTCTTTTCCGGGTGGAACTGCGTGCCGAAGACGTTCCCGCGCTCGACCGAGGCGGTCAGAAGCGCGCCGTATTCTGCCCGCGCGGTGACCGACTCGTCGCAGTCCGCGCCATAATACGAATGCACGAAATACACGCAGTCGCCCTCGTCGATATACTTGTATAGCGCCGATTTTTCCCTGTTTTTCGGAAAGATCAGCCCGTTCCAGCCGATATGCGGGATCTTGAGCTCCGCCGGGATGACGCCGAGCATCGGCTTAACAGCGCCGCCGATCAGCCCGAGCCCTTCGTGCTCGCCGTATTCATAACTTTTCTCGAACAGCATCTGCATGCCGAGGCAGATCCCCAGCAGCGGCTTGCCTTTTTCCGTCTCTTCGAGGATCACCCGGTCAAGGCCCGCGTCGCGCAGCTTCCTTGCCGCGTCCTCAAACGCGCCGACGCCGGGCAGAATGATCCGCTCGCTCGCCGCGATCACTTCGGGATCGCCCGTCACGACCGCCTCGGCGCCGATGGCGGCAAAGGAGCTTTTCAGCGAGAACAGATTGCCCACGCCGTAGTCGATGATCGCGGTCATTTACAGCACTCCTTTTGACGACGGCACCTCGCCCGCAAGCGCCGGATCGATCTTTACCGCTTTGGCGAGCGCGCGGGCGACCGCCTTGAACGCGCCCTCGATGATGTGATGGCTGTTCATGCCGTCGAGCTGCCGGATGTGCAGCGTAATATTCGCGCTGCGCACGAAGCTCTGGAAAAACTCCTCGGTCAGCTCGGTGTCGAAATCGCCGACCTTCTGCGCCGGGATCTCAAGACCGTAGCGAAGACAGCTCCTGCCGGAAAGATCGACCGCGCACTGGATCAGCGTCTCGTCCATCGGCAGAAGGATATCCCCGTAGCGCGTCACGCCG
Source organism: Clostridia bacterium (assembly GCA_017429345.1). Lineage (GTDB taxonomy): Bacteria > Bacillota > Clostridia > Oscillospirales > Acutalibacteraceae > RGIG2774. The sequence goes on from JAFRPB010000060.1 coordinate 19,471, forward strand.
CGCATATCGCCCAGCGCCTCGGCAAAGCATTTGCCCAGACAGATCGCGATATCCTCCGTCGTGTGGTGCGCGTCCACCTGCGTGTCGCCCTTGCATTTCACGGCAAGGTCGAACCTGCCGTGGTGCGCAAAGAGGGTGAGCATATGGTCGAGAAAGCCCACGCCGGTATCGATTTCGGCTTTGCCGGAGCCGTCCAGATCCAGTGACAGAAAAATATCCGTCTCTTTCGTTTTGCGTTCGATTTGCGCAGTTCTCATCTTCATCATTCCAAACCGTTTAATATTTCTTTGATATTTTCGATCAGCGTCTTCATCTCTTCGGGCGTGCCCACCGTGATGCGGTTCCAGTCCCGGATGCGCGGGACGGTAAAGTGCCGCACGAGGATCCCGCGCGCCTTCAGCGCCTCATACAGCGCCGCGCCGGGGAGTTTTGCGTGCTTCGCGAAAATGAAATTCGCTTTTGATTCCGTGGCCGCGAAGCCCAGCGCCCGCAGATCCGCCTGCGCTTTTTCGCGCGTTTCGGCGACGAGGGCGTCCTTTTCGTCGTAATACGCCCGCGCGTCCAGCGCCGCTTCCGCCGCGACGAGCGAAAGGCGGTTGATATTGTAGGGGTTCGTGCAGTATTTGATCTTCTCGAGGTCGCGGATCAGCGCACAGTCGCCGATCCCGAAGCCCACGCGCGCGCCGGCAAGGGCGCGGCTCTTCGAGAAGGTGCCGACGACGAGCAGATTTTCGTATTTTTTCGTCAGCGCCGTCGCGCTTTCGCCGCCGAAATCCACGTACGCCTCGTCGACGATCACGACGTTGTCGGGATTCGTTTTTACGATGCGTTCGATCGCCCCGACCGGCATACAAAGCCCCGTCGGCGCGTTCGGATTCGCGATCACTACCGCCTTGCCCTTGCTGCAATACTGCGCGGGATCAATCGAAAGATCCTCATTCAGTGGGATGATCTCTGAGTCGATACCGTAGAGTTCGGCGAACACAGGATAAAACCCGTAGGAGATATCGGGGAACGCCGCGCCGCCGCGGCAGTACGCCGCGAATGCGAAGTTCAGCACCTCGTCCGAGCCGTTGCCGACAAAAACGTTTTCGGGCGTTACTTCGTACCGCGCCGCAAGCTTCTCTTTGAGCGCCTTGCAGGTCGGATCGGAGTAAAGGCGCAGATCCGCGACCTCTGCGGCGCTCACCGCCGCGATCACCCCGGGCGCGGGCGGATAGGGAAACTCGTTGGTATTGAGTTTGATATACTTTTTATCCCGCGGCTGCTCGCCGGGAACGTATTCCTCAAGCGCGCCGAGACGGGAGTCAATAAACTTGCTCATAACACAACTCCGTTTTTGTAATAAATGGATAATGGACAATGGATAATGGATAATGGCGGAAAAGCGCTTCGCGCCTTTTTATAGATGTGCGGCAATGACATTATGATAAACGGGATTAATACAGGGAAACTTTTTCTGCTGTCACAGTCCAAATAAAAAGTATTCTATCATCGGGGTACGGGGCGTACAGCCCCGTCCTTCATTATCCATTATCCATTATTCATTGTCCGTAACGGAACGACGTTCCGTCACGGAGCGCGCGTGCGCGTGCAGGCCTTCGCGGTCGGCGAAGGCGGCGACGTCGTCGGTCACCGCGGCGAGCGCGTCGGCGGTATAATAGGTAAAGGAATATTTCTTCACGTAGTCGTCCACCGAGAGGGGACTTGAAAATCTCGCCGTGCCGCCGGTGGGCAGCGTATGGTTCGGACCCGCGAAATAGTCGCCCAGCGCCTCGGGACAGCTTCTGCCGAGGAAGACGCTGCCGGCGTTGCGGATCTTATTGAGCACGTCGAAGGGCGCGTCGGTGCAGATCTCAAGATGCTCCGGCGCGATCTCGTTGGCGATATCGATCGCCCTGTCGAGGGAGTCGGCGACGATGATCTTTCCGTTGTTGTCGATGCTCGCGCGGGCGATCTCCTCGCGCGGGAGCAGCGGGATCTGCCGCTCGAGCTCCGCGGCGGTCTTTTCCGCCAGCGCCGCGCTGTCGGTCACGAGCACCGCGGACGCCATTTTGTCGTGCTCCGCCTGCGAGAGCATGTCCGCCGCGACGAGGCGCGGGTCGCTTTTGCCGTCGGCAACGATCAGGATCTCGCTCGGTCCCGCGATCATGTCGATGCCGCAAACGCCGAAGACCTGCTTTTTCGCTTCGGCGACGTAAGCGTTGCCGGGGCCCATGATCTTATCCGCGCGCGGGATCGTCTCGGTGCCGTAGGCGAGCGCGGCGATCGCCTGCGCGCCGCCGACCTTGAAGATGCGGTCCACGCCCGCGACCGCGGCCGCGGCGACGATCTCGGGCCGGACGCCGCCGTCCTTCGCGGGGGGCGTGACCATCACGATATTCTTCACGCCCGCGATCTTCGCGGGGATCACGTTCATCAGCACCGAGGACGGATAACTCGCCGTGCCGCCGGGCACGTAAAGCCCGACCGTCTCGAGCGGAACGATCTTCTGCCCGAGCACGACGCCGTCCTTTTCGTTGATGACGAAGCCCGTGCGCACCTGCTTTTCGTGGAACGCGCGGATATTTGCCGCCGCCCGCTCCAATACCGCGCGGAACTCCGGATCGACCTTTTCCACCGTCGCCGCAAGCTCCTCTTTCGATACCTCGAGGCTCGTGAGCTTCACTTTGTCGAATTTTTCACTGTACGCGAACAGCGCCTTGTCGCCGTTCGCCCGCACGTCGGCGATCACGCCCGAGACGACGCCGCTCACGTCCGCCGATGCGGTCGCGCGCGCAAAGATCTCGTCGTTGCCGATCTCGCCGTACTTATATATTCTGATCATAAAAATCGTTTCCTCCTCTTTTTTTTCAGGCGTCAGATCTCATCGGATTCATAATAATAGGAGTAGTCAACGCCTTTCATAAAGGTTTCCCGATCGTTTATCCTGTCTGTGAGCGCATTTTTTATCAATTCCGCGACTTGGGTATCATCAAACGGGCTTTTCTTCATAGCCGCAAGATACGCTTTTTTGTCGATCCGACTCCAATCAACACATTTTGCAAGACTTCTTTTCAAAATAAGATCGAGCCATATTCTTGTGCTTCGTCCGTTGCCTTCCATAAACGGATGGGCAATATTCATTTCCACGTATTTCTGAATGATCTCTTCCAACGTGCTTTCCGGCATCGCTTCTATTCTCTGAAGAATTTCCGGCAGATACAATGCGCTTGCGAAAGTGAAGCCGTTTTTACTGATGTTTTTCGATCTGATCTGACCTGCAAAATCATATAATCCGCCGAATAAATACGAATGGATCTGCTGAAGTCCTTTTACCGTTCCGATTTCGATCTCGTTGATGATTCCGCTTTCAAACAGATCATACGCTTTTTCTTTGCTTTTTTCATCCAATGAGCTTCCGAGAGACGATATCCACTTCCGGAACACTTCTTTCTTCGGACTTTTCACGATCGCCATCAACGAATCCAGCATTTCGTCGCTGATCACGTCTGTGTTATAGCGTTTTCCGTCTGCGGCGGTCAATTTCAGTTGTTTGCACTTTGCAAACAACTCGCCGCTGCGTCTTTTGAGCGTAGCCCAATATACCCTCGGATTCGACGTTTCCACAATTGCAGACACTACGTCTGCCGCGCAAAACCACCATTGCGAAGATTCGTCATCCCACACGGAACGCACGGGAATATCATCAAAAAAACGAATCGATGTTTTTATCCGGCTCATTTGTTTGTCACCCTTCGCTGCAGATCCGCGCAAGCTCCGCTCGCAGCGCTTCGATCTCTTCGTGCTTGAATTTGAAGCTGACTTTGTTCGAGATCAGGCGCGCGCTGATCGGCAGGATCGTCTCGAGCGGCGCGAGGTCGTTCTCGAGCAGGGTCGTGCCGGTCTCGACGATATCGACGATCACGTCCGAAAGGCCGAGGATCGGCGCGATCTCGATCGAACCGTTGAGCTTGATGATATCGATCTCCCGGCTCTTCGCGGCGTAATACTCGCGCGCGATATGCGGGAATTTCGTCGCGACGCGCAGAACGCGCTCGCGGTCGTCGTAAAAATCCTTCTTTCCCGCGACGCACATGCGGCATTTGCCGATGTTCAGATCGAGAAGCTCATAGATATCGGGCAGGTATTCCGCCAGGATATCCTTGCCCGCGACGCCGATATCCGCAGCGCCGCGCTCCACATAGATCGCGACGTCGGAGGGCTTGACCCAGAAATAGCGGACGCCGTTTTCTTCGGACTCAAAAATCAGCTTGCGGTTGGCCTCTCTGATCGACGGGCACGCCTTGCCCGCCTGCTCGAACATCGCGTAGACTTTTTCGCCGAGCCTTCCTTTCGGAAGCGCAACGTTAAGCATCTGCGCCGTCCCCCTTTCCGCGAAGATCGATAATACGCGCGGCGGTCACGCCCGCGTCTGTTCCGCGCTGCACGCGCACGCGCTCGCCTGCGGCGGCGCGCTCGTCCCGCAGGCGCAAAATTTCGCCGACGGGCGTATCGTCGTCGTATAAGATCAGCACATCCGCGTCTTTGCGGTCGCCCGGCGCGCGCAGCTGCTCCAGAAGATCGAGATACAGCGCAAAGCCGATCGCCCTGCCGCGCTTACCCATTTTTTCAAGCAGGCTGTCATAGCTGCCGCCCGCGAGCACGCCCTGCGGAATGCCGTTGATATAGCCGCGGAAGATCACGCCGTTATAGTAATTCATATCGTTGACGATCGAAAAATCGATATTGACGTTCCTGTCAAGACCGGTCGCCTCGAGCACGCGGCAGAGCTTTTCCAGCTCCGAAAGCGCCGCGTCGGTCTGATCGTTGACGGAGAGCGAGGAAAGCGTATCGAGCGAGGCGCGGAAGGGCGCGTACAATCCCGCGAGCGCGCAGAGACGGTCGCGGTCTTCGTCCGCGACCCCGTTTTCGCGGCAGATCAGCTCGATGTAAGGCGCGTTTTTCTCCGCGATCGCCGTAACGAGCGCTTCGCGCGTCCGCTCCGACGCGCCGAGGTGCGCAAGAACGCCTGAGACGAAGCCCATATGTGAAATATCGAGGATCCAATCCGCAGAGACAAGGTCAAGACTGCGGATCGCCAGCGTCACGACCTCGGAAATATCGTAAAACCCCAACGCGCCGACGCATTCGAGGCCCGTCTGGGTGATCTCACGGAATTCGCCGCCGTTCTCGGCGCGGTACACTTTTTCATTATAATATACTTTCTGCGTCGCGTCGGGCGTCGCGCCCGCGTTTTTGACGATCGAGAGCGTCACGTCGGGCTTGAGCGCCATCAGCCGCCCGCCGGGCTCCGTGAACGTGATGATGCTGCCGCCGACGAGAAAGCTTTTGTTTCGGGCGTAAAAATCATATTCCTCGAATTTGCTCATTCGGAAATGACGGTACCCGTATTGTTTGTAAAGCGAGCACAGCGAGCGCGCCGCCGCGTCGGGAGAGGGGAGCGTGATTTCAGCAGCCATGGAAACCTCCGGAATTCTGGGCGATTGGGTTATAAGACATTGTAAAATATGTTATATCATACACTACTTTACCGCTGTAGTCAAGTAAAGTATATCAGGGAAATTCAAATTTCTCCGCGCGGAAAGCCGGAACAGGGCCCGATGCGGCGCGCGGCGGCGATTCCGCGGCGCCGCGGAAAGGCGATTCGGGGGAAAGAAGCCGTTCTGCAGGTGAACAAACTGTTACGGAAATATGTTTTTTGGCGAGGAAATATATCGTTTTAACAGAAAAATTGTGGTAAATATCCGACAGGTTTGTTAATTATTTTTCGCAGTCTTACACTATTGACAAATTGTATTCGATAATGGACAAAAGCGGGCGATTTGTCGCTTGCAGAATGTTAAATATTTCGTATAATTGGTATTAGAGTCGTTATCGAAAGGGGGCATTCTGCCCTTTCGGTAGGGTTTCCGCCCCGTGGGGGCGCATTCATCACGTAAGAATCAAAAGGAGATGTTCTTATGAAAATGGCCAAAAAGGTTCTGAGCGTATTCCTTGCCGCTTTGATGCTTATGGGCACCGTGGTCTGCGGATTTTCCGCGACTGCGGCGGAGAATAAGTATGCAAAGTTCATCACCGCCCTCAAGGACGGCAGCAACACGCTGGACAACAACAGGGAATACTACGTCAAAGACCTCAACAACTACACGGTCGTCAACGAGACGGACGACTGGAGCGACGAGGGCAGCACTGTTGCCTATAAGCACGTGATTACCGCGAAGGATAACTACAGTGTCGACGGCTACGGTCTGATCACGCGTGCGGCGCAGGCGTTCTACTCGATCGTTGACGACGTCAAGTCTTATAAATACGGCGTCGGCGGTTATAATACGGAAGAGATCGCCAAGCTCATCAAGACGAAGATCTATCCCGAAATGAGCGGATCTTCGCATCTTGTGCGCACCAACGACGACGGCACGAAGCTTTATGTCGCGCCGACGAGCGTGCTTGTCGACCAGGGTACGGACGATATTGTGACCATCGATCAGTACAGCTTTCTGCGTCTGCAGGCGACCGTTATGCCGCAGAACGTCAGCAACGGCAAGGTCTTCTGGCGCGTGATTTCGGGTACGAATTATGTTGACGTCGATCAGAGCGGCCGTATATACGCGTTCCGTCCCACGCCCGTCGACGAGCCGGCGATCCTTGAAGCGATCGCGGTCGATTCCATCAGCGTGACGAAACCCGCGGTATACGACGCGGCGGGCAACGTGATCGAAGCGCCGCGTTTCAGTATGGACAACGCAAAGTCCACGCTGTTCTATGTCGCGGTCAGGGATATCGTCTTTAACGATCCCGTTACCGGCGTTCAGGCGGCGGATTCCTCCCCTGAGGAGCGCGCTCTCGCGAACTACAGCCTTGACGCGCTTCCGAACTACGGCAAGACCGCGAAGCAGATCCAGGCGGAGCTCGCCGAGGTCGTTCCCCCGCACATGGAACATGACGACGCGGTCATCGTGACCGATCTGCTCAGAAAAGAGAGCCTGACCGACGCCGAATACAATACCCTCGCGCAGTACTGCTATACGCAGATCCAGAGCGCGGTACTTGAGAAGGCGAACGTCAATATCGCGAATTACAATCTCGCGGCGCTTTCCTCCTCGGGCCTTGATTCCGTTGTGATCACCGCGATCAAAGAGATCATCCGCGATCAGGCGACGTCGTTCCTCAACAGCTGCGACTGGACGGATGAATATTCGTTCTTCAACGCCGAGGCGCTGGTCAATTACTATCTCGGCAACGGCGGCGTCGTAAACAACGCGAACTGGTTCCATACGTTTGTCTTCACCGTCGCGACCGATATCGAGACGGTCATGATCGATATCTTCCATGAGAGAGGCGGTTTCGACTCTACGGCCACGACCTACCCGAGATTTTACGTGACGAATTTCACCTATGAGTGGAAGCATATCAGAGAATACGACGAGTCCGGCACAAAACCCCGGTATGTGCTCGACAATGATTATTATAAGCAGACCTCCTCCAGAGAGTATGAAAGCAACGCGTTCAACGAGCTTTCCGCGCTGAACACCGCGGCGGAAGCGATGCGGAACGATACTGCCGGCGTGAATGCCGCGACGCTGTCAAGTGCGGACGCGCATCTCTACAGCACCGAAATGGACAACGCGATGGCGGCGGTCGTCGCCCGTCACTATTCGACGGAGCTGATCGAAGCCGCGTTCGGCAACAAGTATTACTGGATCCTCAGCCAGTATAACACCTACCGCGGGAACTACACCAACGATCAGGCGAGCACCGCGGGTGTGGACCATCCCGAGCTTTACGGCTACCGCGACAACGTCCGTTACGACGATAAGACCGAAAACAAGAATTCCTATTCGCTGACCGCGGGCAAAATGACGCAGATCACGTCCACGATCGACGCGATGCTGACCGATCCGAAGGTTGCGCAGGTCATCAGCGGTATCACGAAGTTCGAAACCGGCCGTTTCGCCGGCACCCCGATCTACGGCGCGCAGTACGGCACGAACTACACCACTGCCAAGGAGCTGCTGCAACTTCTTATCAAATCGCTGCTGTATACCGACCAGTTCCCGCATATGATCCTTAAAAAGGTCTATCCGATGCTCCAGGAGCTTGTCGAGGTGACGCTTCACGAGCTGTGCCTCGGCGTCGAGATCCCGACGTGGGTTAAGGTTCTTACGCTCGGTATTTCGGGCGATAACCTTGAAGAGCTGATCTGGAACATCGGCGAAAGCCAGATCAAGGACTCCGCGGACCTGGTTATATACGCGCTGACCGGCCAGGATATTTACATCTACCCCTACGATCTCGTCAACAGCTGGGACAGCGTGACCCGCAACAAGTTCAAAACGATTTACGATATGTTCAACACGTCCTACTGGGCGACTTATATGAGCGGCCATCAGGACGTCGAGTGCACGAACAAACCGGGTCACGGCGTGCGTGAGCACGGCTGGGAAGACGTGACCGACGAGCAGTGGGAGATCCTCGAACAGGCGTGGCAGGTCAACGGCAGCCGCGAGCGTTTCGTCGACGCGATGAGCGCCTCGCTGAACGGACTTGTACCGCTGCTCAGACCGGTTCTGACGGCGAATGATATGCCGGCTGTCGAAGTCCCGATCAAGCTGCTCAACCCGAAGGTTCGTATCAAGTCGATGGAGCTGTATCGTATTCTGATCGCTCCGCTGTTTGACGCCATCGGCATCACAAGCACCTACGGCGCGAAGACCGTTGCGCAGGTCAACGCGATGTCTAACACGGAATATCTTCCGAACATTCTCAATCCTCTGCTCAACTGGGTGGAACAGTATGCGCTGAACAACCCGATCCAGGCGGTTTCCGAGCTGCTGGTCAACCTGAGCTCGCTGCTGCGTTATACCGGCGGCGAGAACTACGCCGGCTTTGTCGAGTGGGCGCTGCATCAAACGCCCGGTCTGAGACTGTTCATCGTCATCGGTGACAACAACCTGCCGTCCAACGGTATCGAGCTGATGAGCCCGTCGAAGATCTATGAAAAGATCGCCGACTTCCTGAACGGCGCGGATATCTCCTCGATCAACGGTATCCTCGAATTTGTTCAGACGCTGAAGCCCGAGTTCTTCACAGCCCCGATCCTTGCGGGCTACGACCCGTTCGGCGCGCCGATCTTCGTGCATAAGGACGATCCGAACGAGACGACTGCGGACGAATCCCTCGCGCGCACGATGGTCGTCAAGCTTCCCGCCCTGCAGGATGAGAAGATCCGCGAAGCAGGCACGAGGATGTCTTCCTTCGAATCTCCGCTCGGCGCGGGCAATTTCGCGAACGTCCATTATAAGAATATCAAATCCGGTCAGGTGCTGCTGTATCTGCTCCGTTATATCCTCTACGGCATCATGTCCACCAACTATGCGGAGCAGGGCGGCTGGCTCGAGCCCAATCTGCTCGACTGCTGGCTGTCCCCGTGGAAGCGCAACAGCGGTATCAACATTACGATCTCCGGCATCGACACCTCGCGTCTGCAGAGCGTGACGATCAACTCGATCATCAACAATATCGTGTTCCATCCCGAGGAGGCGCTGTGCGCTCTCGCGGAGCTGCTGCAGCCCAACGAGACCAACCTGATAGATTACACGAGCATTTACGGCAAGATATACGCGCTTGCCTATCCCGATTATCAGCAGAGCGTCCTTCTTACCCGCAACGGCAAGCCGAAATATAAGAAATTCGGTTCCGCCGTGAAATATACCGAGTACTGGACCGTGGAGAACGCCGAGGACTCCGTCGACAACATCCGCGAGATCGTCAACAACGTGCTGCGCGTGCTCGGCTACGGCTCGCTGGAGGATATCCTGAACAAGCTTCTGGACGAGAATCTGTTCACCAACGACATCCTCAGCAAGATCGCTGCCGGCATCTATACCTCGCTTGAGAAGATCCAGCGCAACGTCGATCTCAAGGAGATCATGAAGGCCGCGTTCGACACGCAGTATGACTGCCGCACGCTGTATAATACGCTGGCTTATAACCTTTACACCAAGTATAACTTCGGCGACGCCACATTCTCCTCAGCGCCCGAGATCCTGCGTGAGATGAGCGACTCGATCCGCAGCAAGCCGATTACGGACAACTCGATCACCGAGGATATGTTCTATAAGACTGAGAAGGTCCAGGCGAAGGACGATCAGGGCAACCTGCTCTTCGACGAGGCAAACAACCCGATCTGGGAGACGCGCGAGCAGTTCGTCACCGACGAAGAGGGCAACCTTGTTCAGAAGGTCGAGAACGGCGAGCCCGTTTACGATACCGACGGCAACCCGGTTTATGAAACCGAGACGGTTGATAAGACTACCACCGAGCCGGTTGACTGGGGTATGGATCCCGACGTCGTCGGCGCGGTCGCGGGCAGAACCTATGTAAACAGCACCGGCACCGAGGTCACGATCACCAGACAGGATGTATTCTTCGACGCTCTTGAAGCGCTGCTGTCGCCCATGAGCCTGCTGCTTGAGCGGCTGCTGCTGGGCAAGAACCTCAGCGTATTCACCAGCACGGCGCATCCCGACGGTCTTCTGACCATCCCGATGTATCAGATTTATCACTACGCAATCATCCCGCTGTATGAAGCGCTCGGCATGACAGGCATCTCGTCCTTCCAGACCGTTGCCGCGAACCTCAGAAACCACACGACGCCGGTCGATATCTCCGGTACGAAAGCCGCGCTTCCGCTGGATCCCACGAACCATAAGGGCGCCACGGTCGGTTCGATCGAACTGGTCCGCGACGTGGTCAACCCGATCAGAAGCCTTCTGAACGCCGCCCTTGCGGATCCGATCGGTACGGTCTTTGACATCATTCCGAACCTGATGTTCGTCATTTCCGTCGGCACGATCAACGATATCGTCAATAACATCGTGCATTTCGCATACGTCCTGCTTGATATCCTCAGCCCGATTCTCGACGTGCTTCCGTTCCTGAACGGCATCCTGAACAACATCAAGCTGATGAACATCCCGCTGAATCTGTCGCTGCCGCTGAACATCGACTTCAACACGCTGATCAATCAGCTGCTCGGCTCCTTCACAACCGGTACCGTCGCCGAGGACGCGCTGCAGGGCACCGCCGGCGTCGAGGTCACCGAGGGACTGTATATCAAGTTCCCGCCGCTTGACCTTTCGATGCTTTGCGCCGGTCAGATCACGGCGTTCAACTCCGCGTCGAACGACCGCACGAATCCGATCGTCCGCATCGGCACCGGCAGCGGCGCAGACCTGCTGACCGTGCTCCTGACCTTCGTGATGGATACCGTCTTCATGAAGGACAACATCAGCAACGTCGCGAACTGGCTCGGCGTAAAGAGCCAGACAGACACCTTCGACCGCGAGACGATCCGAAACATCATTATGAGTCTTTACGACATCGCGATCGAGAAGAACGCGCCCGACAGAGCGATGAACCTGATCTATGTTCTGTTGAAGTATGTTACGCCGATCTCCGGCGAGCTTGCCGACAGGCTTGAGGGTATGGGACTTACGGCCGCGGAATTCTTCGCAATTCTCAAGGAAGAATCCAAAGATCCGAAGCAGCTGCTCAAATACATGATGCAGTTCCTTGAGGCGAAGCCCAGCGAGCAGCCCACCGTAATCGCCGGCATGAACTTCTTCCAGAGACTGATCCTGTTCTTCAAGAGACTGATCGCGTCGATCAAGGCGATCTTCACAGGTGTGAAAGCATAACAAATCAAAAACACTGCGGCGGCAGGGCGAGAGCCCTGCCGCTGTTTTGTAACTTCTGATTTATGGGCTTGCGCATAAATCAGAGGTTGGCTGTTGGCTGTTAGCCGCCGGCTGCCGGCCCTGTAACGCCAGGAGCCAGAAGCAAATTCTGATTTAACGGCTTTGCCGTTAAATCAGAATTTGCCTATTGCCAACTCCCGCGCAATCTGTTAATATATACTAAGGTAATACCGCACAAATGCGAATGCGCGTCTTGCTTGATCTTTATTCCGTCATCTTGCACATTTTTTCCTTGACAACCGTCAGGTTGCCTGCGAAAAATCTGCACAATCTGACGAAAAAATCTACTGCGCAATCCGCACTCCCGAATTATGAGGTGTTGCCCTAAAGAATTGTGGGGTGAGCCTATGTCCGATCATAAAAAATGTCTTCTTACCGGCGCGACGGGTCATGTGGGTTACGCGGTATTGACGGAATTGCTCGCGCAGGGCGCGGACGTTACGATTCTTCTGCGCAAAAAAAATAAATTATTCGACGGTCTTGCCTGCGATATCGTTTTCGGGGACATAACGGATCCCGCGTCGCTCGAAAACGCTTTCCGCGGCATGGATACGGTCTATCACATCGCCGGCGCGGTGGAGATCGGCAAGGGCCGCGAGGATCTGACCTGGGCGATCAATTTTGAGGGCACGAAAAACGTGCTGCGCGCCTGCAAGGCCTGCGGCGTCCGCCGCCTTGTCTATATGTCTTCTGTCGACGCGTTCAAGCCGCACCCGGCGGGCGAGGTAATGGCTGAGCAGACGCGTTTCGATCCCGATGAGCTGATCGGCGCTTACGCGAAAAGCAAAGCCGCCGCGACGCAGTATCTGCTCGACCGTCACGGCGAGGTCGAATTGGTTGTGCTGCATCCGTCCGCCTGCATCGGTCCCTATGATTTCAAAGGCTCAAGCATGAGCGAGGGGCTGAAAATGTTCATGTCCGGCAATTTTCCCGTGACGATGAGCTTCGGCGCGTATAATTTCGTGGATGTGCGCGACGTGGCGAAGGGAACGGTCGCCGCCGCAGAAAAGGGCGGGAACGGCGCGTGTTATATCCTCTCGGGCGAGCTCGTCACCGTTGACGGTTTTGTGCGTATCGTCAACGATATCATGGGATTCGGCGCGCCGAAGATCACGCTCTCCGACAGACTGATGCGCGTCGCCGCGCCGGTCATGGAGCTGTATTACAACATCTCCGGCGCGAAGCCGCTGTTCACCCGTTACACCGTCAGAAAGCTTAAGGATAACTGCAATTTCTCTCACGCGAAGGCGACACAGGAGCTGGGATACGCGCCGATGGGCGCACGGGAATCTCTCGCCGACACCATCGCCTGGATGAAGGAGAATGCGTAATAATGCTTGTATTTATTGATGAAAGCGGTTATCCCCGTCCGAGTGATGACAACGCCTATTCGACTCTTGTGGCGGTTTGTATATATGAAAACGATATCCGCAATATCAGCAGAGCGCTTTATCAACTGAAGGACAGTATATACGGCAAGCAGGATGAAATCAAATCCACAAATGTGATTCGACGGCAAACGCTTGAAAAAAACAGAACGAACAACAAACTGTATGCGGAGAAGTTTGTTGAGATCACAACCCGGTCCAATATCTCTGTGTTTGGTATTATTATGAAAAGACCGGTCACGGCTCCGATAAAAGCGGACGGCATACTGCCGAAACAATATCAATTATTGATGAAAAAAATCGAGTATTTTGCCGAACGGAAAGATGTCGAAAAAGCAATTTTTGTTTTTGACGAAACAAATGAGGGGGATGATCTCACGATCGCACAGGAATTTAACGGTTTTCTGTTTCGTTCCCGTTTGGGAAAGTCATTTACGAAAATATTGGAAACACCGCTGTTTGTAAGTTCTAAAGTGACGCCTGCCATTCAAATTGCGGACATATTTGCCGGCATTATAAGGCATTATTATCAGAACGAACTTCATATGAGGCAGCCGGAAACAGATTTTGAACTGTGGCTGTCAATGTTATATGAACGAATTGCAGGCAAAACAGAAAACTATCTGCAGCCGAACGGGAAATTCTATGAATACGGGCTGCAATATGTTGAAAATTTAAATTATATCCGCAGAAATAAAGACGGAGCATCAGTTGTCTGACCGTGAATACCAAAACAGCGGAATAGAATAATCTTGACAAACATAGAATAATGATGTATACTGAAGATGGAGCTGGTGGTTATTCCGTCCGGGGGTTGCTGTCGGTTCCGTCCGATGTATACAGCAGACCCGCAAAGGGTCTTTTTTATATTCAGATGAAAGATTCACTATTGATAATTGTGAAAAATGCTGTTAGAATAGGTATACGCAAAGAAAAGTGCTTCTTTCGCACCGTGATACAGGGGAGGGAAAACGCATGAATATCATCATTGTCGGCGCGGGCAAGACCGGCGCGACGCTCGCGGAGGATCTGAGCGGCGAGGGGCATAACGTAACGGTGATCGATCTCGATCAGGACCGGCTGGAGCAGATCGGCGCGGAGAACGACATTCTGTGTATCCCCGGCGACGGACTGAACAACGCGGATCTTTCCGAGGCGGGTATCGAGGAAGCGGACGTGTTCATCGCCGTAACGGGTTCCGATGAGCAGAATCTGCTTTCATGCCTGTTCGCGGGGAAAAATCAGAACTGCGCCACGATCGCGCGCGTACGCAACCCGATGTTTATTAAAGAAAACGCTTTTATCCGCGACCGCATCGGGCTTTCGATGATTATCAATCCGGAGCTTGCGGCGGCGACCGAGATCTCGCGGCTTCTGCGTTTCCCGTCGGCGATTGAGATCAATACGTTTGCGAAGGGGCGGCTCGAACAGCTGACGTTCAAGATCCCGTCGGGCTCGGTGCTGGACGGGAAAAATCTGACCTACGTCAGAACGAAGATCGAGAAGGATCTTCTGGTCTGCAGCGTCGAGCGGGGCGGCGAGTTTTATATTCCCTCCGGTAATTTCGAGCTAAAGAGCGGCGACAAGGTTTCGGTCGTGATCGCGCCGCGCGTCGCGCAAAGGTTTTTCCGGCATATCGGGATCGATACTCATAAGGTGCCCACGGCGATGATCGTCGGCGGCGGCATGATGACGCATTATCTCGCCGATCAGCTGCTGAATCACAATATCGGCGTGAAGATCATCGAAAGCGACCGGGAACGGTGCGAGGAGCTGAACGAGAAGTTTCCCGCCGCGATCGTCATCAACGGCGACGCGACGGATAAAAAGCTTCTTCTGGAGGAAGGCGTCGAGGACGTCGGCGCGTTTGTCGCGATCTCCGGCATCGATGAGGAAAACATTCTGCTTTCGCTTTTCGTGAAAGAGGTCTCCGACGCGAAAACCGTCACAAAAGTCAACCGGATCGCCTTCAACAGCGTGATCGCGAAGCTGGATCTCGACAGCGTGATCTACCCGCGCAGCATTACCGCGGAATACATTCTGCAATTCGTGCGCGCGAAACAGAACGCCGTCGGCAGCAATGTGGAAAATCTGTATAAGCTGGTAGAGGATAAGGTCGAGGCGCTGGAGTTCAAGATCCGGGAGGACGCGCCGATCATCGGCGTTCCGCTCAGCCGGATGCGCCTGAAGGATAACGTGCTGATCTGCGGCATCAGCCGCGCGCGGAAGATCATTATTCCCGGCGGCAGCGATACGATCCAGGCAGGCGACAGCGTGATCGTCGTCACGAGTCACAAGCATCTGAACGACGTGAGCGATATTCTCGCCTGAGAAAGAAGAAACATGAATTTTTCGGTCATTCTGTATGTGGTCGGCGCGGTGCTGCGCGTCGAGGGAGCGCTGCTTCTGCTGCCCGGCTTCGTGGGGCTGATTTACCGCGAGCGGGCTGCATGGGCGTTCTTCGCCGTTGCCGCCGTGTCGTTTCTTACCGGCGCGGCGCTGTGTTTCCGAAGAAAAAAACGCGGTCAGCTTTTCGCGAAGGAGGGCTTTGTCGCCGTCGCGTTGAGCTGGCTCATGATATCTCTGTTCGGCTGCGCGCCGTTCGTTATCAACCGCGATATACCGAATTTCGTCAACGCGTTTTTTGAGACGGTCTCCGGCTTTACGACGACGGGCTCGTCGATCCTGCGCGATATTGAGGCGCTTTCGCACGCCTCGCTGTTCTGGCGAAGCTTCACCCACTGGATCGGCGGCATGGGCGTGCTTGTTTTTCTGTTGATGATGCTGCCCGCCGTGGGCGGCTCCGGCCTTTATCTGATGAAAGCGGAATCGCCCGGGCCGCAGGTGGGCAAGACGGTGCCGAAGCTGCGGCAGAACGCCTTTGTTCTGTATCTGATCTATACCGCGATGACGGTCGCGGAGATCCTGATCCTGCTCTGCGGCAAAATGCCGCTGTTCGACGCGGTGACGGCGGCCTTCGGCACTGCGGGAACGGGCGGCTTCGCGGTTAAAAATACCAGCATCGCCTCGTACTCTCCTTTCTGCCAATATACGATCACGGTATTTATGATTCTGTTCGGCATGAACTTCAACGCATATTATTTCATTCTGATGCGCCGCGTCCGGCAGGCCGCGCGCATCGAGGAGCTGCGCTGGTATCTCGGTATCATCGCGGTTTCCGTGCTGGCGATCTTCATTAACACGCGGCATATCTTTGACTCTGCGGAGCAGACGTTCCGCTCCGCGTTCTTCCACGTCGGTTCCATTATTACCACGACGGGCTTCGCGATCCGCGACTATAACGATTATCCGCAGTTCTCGAAGGTCATTCTGCTGCTTCTGATGTTCATCGGCGCCTGCGCCGGCAGCACCGGCGGCGGCATGAAGGTTTCGCGTATCGCCGTCATGATCAAATCCGCGGTGGGTGAGCTCTCGTGCGTCATTCACCCGCGGATCGTGAAACGCGTGCGGCTCGACGGCAAGGTGATCGAAAACGATACGCTCCGTTCGATCAATACCTTCCTGATCAGCTATATCGGGATCTTTATCGTCTCGCTTCTGATCGTCTCGGTGGATGATTTCGGCATGATGACGAATTTTTCCGCCGTCGCCGCCACGATCAACAATATCGGTCCCGGTTTTGATATCGTCGGCCCGGCGGGAAATTACGCCTCGTTTTCCGATCTGTCGAAGCTGGTATTCTGCTTCGATATGCTCGCGGGCAGGCTTGAGGTGATACCGATGCTGGTGTTGATCAGCCCCGTCACATGGAGCCGCGCGATCCGCCTTCGCAGACGGGTCGGAAACGGAAGATAACAGGCAGGACGCCGGCAGAGGTCGGTTTTTCGGAAATAATTTTTACAAGAAAGAGGAATAAAGTTATGAACGCAAACAGAAAACGAATCGGCGCAGTGATCGTAATGATCGCGGTTCTTCTGTCCGGAATGATCACCGCATCCGCGGCAAAGGTCTATTACGGCGACGCGGATCTGAACGGCAAGGTGCAGGCGACGGACGCGCGCAGGATTTTGCGCCACGCGGCAAAGGTGGAGCTGATTACCGACAGCCGGGTGCTTGGCTTGCGGACATTGACGGCGACGGAAAAGTCGCCGCGAAAGACGCCCGTCTCGCGCTTCGCATGGCAAGCAAGCTTGAACCGCTGAAGGAAGCGGCGGCGGAGCTCCCGTCGGAAGAGCCTACGGTTACGGAAAAACCCACCTCGTCGACGGATCTTGTTTTCGGCAGCTGGAGAGAGCTGAATGAAAACGAGCACCAGCGCGTATGCTTAAGCGACCGGAGTATCGTCGAGACCGCCCCGCATAACTGGGACGAAGGCACTGTTACAAAGTCGGCGCTTCCCGGCAGAGAAGGTGAAAAGAAGTTTGTCTGCGCGGACTGCGGCGCGAAAAAAACAGAGACTATCCCGGCGTTGCCTGTTCCCGCCGGCATGAATACCGACGGCGAGGCAGAAGAGAAAAACGGCGTTGTTATCGTCACAAAACTGCCGTATATGGCGGACGGGCTCACGGTGAAAAGCGTTTCCGTCGAAAGAACAAAGGTGATCGTGACCGTGGAGAACAATACGGGCATCCCGGTCAGCCGCCGTTCCAGAATCGCGTATAAATGCTATGATAAGGCCGGCGTCGTCGTAAGATCCGGCAAGATCTCGCTGGAAGAGCTTCTGAACGGCGAAAGCTGCGAAACGTATTTCTACATGAGTGAAGATACCGTGAAGATCCTGTTCGGCGAGGCGGAAGTGGTTGAAGGCGAAGGCGTCGAGAACGGCGTGACGGAAACCGTGGAGATCGACGGTATTCTCGTCACAAAACTGCCTTATACGGTCGAAGGCCTGACTGTCACAGACGTTTTCTTTGACAAAACAGAGGTCGCCATGAAAGTCAGGAACGATACGGGCAAGGCGATTGACGGCAGTTCTTATATCGAGTATAAGTGCTGCAACACGGATGGTAAAATTCTGAAATCCGCTTCCGTGTACCTTGAGAATCTGAACAACGGCGAGAGCTGCGGCGTGACTTTTACAATGGCGGAAGGAACCGGGAAGCTTCTGTTCGGCAAAGCGAAGATCTACGAAGGAACAGCGACCGACGCGGGCGCGACCGAGGAGATCGACGGCATCGTTTTCACAAAGCTGCCCTATACGGTCGAAGGGCTGACGGTCAACAGCATTACCGTTGACGGGATGCAGGTCAACGTGAACGTCACCAACGGCACGGGCAAAGCGATTAAGGATATCTCTTACATCGATTACAAATGCTATGATGCGGAAGGGACGATCCTGAAATCAAGAAGCTTATACCTCAGAAAACTGAACAACGGCGAGAGCTGCAATGTGTCCTTCTACCTTGAAGAAGGCGTCGTGAAGGTCCTGTTCGGCGGCGCAAAGATCTACGAAGGAACGGCGACCGACGCGGGCGCGACCGAGGAGATCGACGGGATCCTGTTTACAAAACTGCCCTATACGGTCGAGGGCCTGACGATCAACAGCATTTCCGTGGACGGGACAAGAATTGTCCTGAACGTTACGAACGGCACGGGCATGGCGATCAAAGACATTACGAATATCGAATACAAAAGCTATGACGCAAGCGGAAATATTCTGAAAACAGACGAGGTCTTCCTCAAACACATGAACGCCGGGGAAAGCTGTATCACTTCTTTCTCTGTGAATGAAAACACCGTGAAGGTCCTGTTCGGCGAGGCGAAGATCTATGAGGGTACGGCGACAGAGATCGGCAGCACGGAACCGATCGACGGGATTCAGGTGTCGAAGCTGCCGTATTCGGTTGACGGGCTGCAGATCACCGGGGTCGTCATTGAGGACGGAAAGGTTACCGTGAACGTCCGGAATAATACGGGCGGCGCAATCAAGGGCGTCTCCACCTATATTGCGTACAAATGCTATGATAAAGACGGAAACGTCCTGAAAGCCGAAAGCTTTTCGATGCAGGACGCCGATGCGGGCGAGACCTGTGAGGGCACGTTCTATATCGGAGCGGATACGGTCCGGATCATTTTCGGCGCGGCCAGAGTTACCGGTAAATAAGAAACGGGAAGATGATCCTGCCGAAAGTGCTGTGACGCGGGTGGAACGATCCCGAAAAACGGCGCGCTGTCTCTTGAAGAGGAGGTTCGACCGAATGAAAAAAACATTGTCTGTGTTTCTGAGCCTGCTGATGCTGTTGTCCGTATCAGGGCTGCCGGCATGGGCGGAGAACGCCGTGCCGGAGGTCGCTTCTTATGCGGAGACGGTCGCGTACGTCCGCTCGCAGCTGACCGCGCGGAACGGAAGCTTTACGTTCCGTTATACGGGCGGCGACTGGACGGAGCCGACGCTCGACGATCTCTGCGCGTACGGCGGCGACGCCGCGGCGGGGGATTACCTGCGCCTGAGCTTCCGCGCGCTGCCGCAGTATGCCGACAACGGCGACGGGACCCATACCGTTTCCGCCGCGTTCTATACCGACGAAGAGCAGGAAGCCGCCGTCGACGCTTACGTTTCGGACGTGATCTTGGGCTGTACCGCCGAAACGGATTACGATAAGGCGGCGTATATCTACGGTTATCTCTGCGACAACGTTCAGTTTGATCTTGAAAACCTGTATAACGAAGAGGATCTTCTGAAATACACGGCGTACGGCGCGGCGGTGAACGGCAGGGCGGTCTGTCAGGGCTTTGCGACGCTTTTTTACCGGCTGGCGCTCGCCGCCGGGATTGACTGCCGTATCGTCACGGGCACGCGCAGCGACGTGAAGCACGCGTGGAACATCGTGAAGTGGAACGGGAAATGGTACCACGTCGACGCGGCGTGCGGCGCGCAGCTTCTGGATCCGTCCGGGTATTTTATGCGCGCATCGCTGGATAAGTATACCATCGTATACGGCAATGAGACGGCGCAGGAAATCAAAAACTATCCCTTTGCGGCGGTGTCGGAGGAAGAGATCGTTATCGGCGCGCTCGGTTATCTGATTTCATATACGCTGAACAATACCACGGGAGCGCTGACGGTTTCCGGCACGGGCGACGTTCCGGACGGAAATTATTCCCCTCTGCTGCACAGCGTCACGTCCGCCGTTTTCGAGGAGGGGATCACGGGCATTCCCGGTGCTTTTTTCGAAGATTGTTTGTTTCTCAAAGAAGTCTCATTTCCTGCAAGCATGACGGGGATAGAACGCAGCGCGTTTTATTATGCTCCCTCGATTGAAACGATTACGGTTGACGGGCAAAATCCGGTTTTTCATGCGGCGGGGAACTGCCTTATAAAAACGGCGGAAAAAGAGCTCTATGTCGGCTGCAAAACAAGCGAAATCCCTTCGGACGGCAGTGTGACCGGTATCGGTGAATATGCGTTCTATTGCAAGAAAATTCAGACGGTGACGATTCCCGATACCGTGACGGAGATCGGGGCGAGTGCGTTTTTCGGCGCGGGACTGACAGAGATCACCATTCCCGGTAGCGTGACGAGCATCGGCGAAGCCGCGTTTTCTTCCAATCCGCTCACAAGCGTGACCGTCGGCGCGGGACTGCGTGCGGAGATACCGGAAAATGCTTTTTTTAATTGCCCGTATATCGGCGAGTACTGCGTCGAGGGAAATAACGGCTGCTATTCGGCGGAAAACGGCGTCCTGTACAACGGGGACGGAACCGTCCTTATCCGGTATCCCGCAGCGGCTTCTGCCGAGAGCTTCGAGATCCCGGACAGCGTAACGACCGTATCGGAACAGGCGTTTTACGGATCGAAGAACCTGAAAAGCGTCACGGTTCCCGTTTCGGTCGTAAGCCTGATGCCTTCGGTCTTCAGCGGCTGCGAAGCGCTGGAGAGCGTAAGCTTTGCGGGAGATTTAACACAGATTCCGGACGCCGCCTTCAATGGCTGCGTATCGCTTGCGCAGGTCAATATTCCGACCGGCGTGACGGGTATCGGTCACGATGCGTTTGCGTCCTGTAAGGCGCTGACACAAATCATCCTTCCGGACAGCGTGACGGAAATCGACGAAAACGCCTTTTACGAGTGCACCTCGCTTGACGAGATCAATATCCCGAGCGGTGTGACAGTCATCGGTATAAGAGCGTTCCGCGGCTGCAGATCGCTTTCGCAGATCGTTCTGCCAGCCGGGCTGACGGAGCTCGGCGACGAGGCTTTCGATTATTGTATCAGTCTGCAAGGCGACATCCGTGTGCCCGGTTCGGTAAAAACCGTCGGGATGAATACTTTTTTAAACTGCAAGGCGCTGACCTCCGTAACGCTCGGCAGCGGCGTTCTGCAGATCGGTTATCAGGCGTTCTGCGGATGTTCCTCGTTAAATGCGGTTGTGGTGCCGGACAGTGTGACGAGTATCGCGGAAAGGGCGTTCGCCGAAAGCGGCGCGACGCTGTATGGCGTTGCGGACTCATACGCGCAAACATGGGCGGAGCAGCAGAATATCCCGTTTAAGCTTATTTGTCCGATTTCCGGCGGGCTGCACCGTGCTGTGGCGGAGGATGCGACGGAGGCGACCTGCACCGAAAGCGCGTATTCCGCAGGGGAAAAATGCGCCGACTGCGGCGCGTGGCTCACCGAACCCGAACCGATCGGCGATCCGCTGGGCCATTCGCCCGCGGAGCCCGTGCAGGAGAACCGGACGGAGCCGACCTGCACGCAGGAGGGCGCATATGACAATGTGGTGCGCTGCAGCCGCTGCGGCGAGATCCTGTCCTCCGTCCACGAAAAGCTCGCGATGATCCCGCATGCGGACGGCGATCACAACGGATATTGCGACGACTGCGGCGCGAATATCTGCGAGCATCCCGAGACTGTTCTTCTGAATGAACGGGAATCGACCTGCACCGAGAACGGTTATTCCGGCGATACGGTCTGCGCGGTCTGCGGCGTGACGCTGACCTATGGCACGACCGTCTTTGCGCCGGGGCATTCGCCCGTGCTCGCCGCCGAAGCGGCCGCTGCGACCTGCGTCGACAAAGGGCACACGGCGCAATACGTCTGCTCCGCATGCGGCGTCGTCACGACAGAGAGTGAAGAAACGCCCACCGTCGGTCATTCCGATGCGGACGGCGGCGGGCTCTGCGACGTCTGTCTGTCGCCCGTCGGCTGCGAGATCTTCGGCAGATGCGGCGCGCACCTGTTCTGGTTCGCCGCGGACGACGTGCTTGTGATCTCCGGCAGCGGAAATTCCGATTCCTTCTCCGGCGGCGCGCCGTGGGAGCCTTACGAGGATCAGATCGAAACGGTATATATCCGCGAAGGCGTCGGCAGAGTCTATGCTGCGGGGCTGCGCTCCTGTCCCGCGCTCAAAACGGTTCTGAAATCTGCGAGTGCGCGCGTTTCCGGCGTAGGCGTGCCGGTTGTTTCGTATGCGTTCAGCGACGGCGACGCGCTTCTTTCCGGCGCGGCGGAATACACGCTCTACGACCTGCTCGATACGGCGTATCTGCTCACCTTCGACCACGCGGTCACGTCGCTGCATTTTGAAACGCTGACGCTGAACGCCGCGGACGGCGCGGAGTACACGGAATACGATATTCTGAAAAACGGCAAGATCATCGATGAAAATCACTTCCGCATCCCCGACGGCGCAGCGCTTACGGACGTGCGCGTCGCGCCGCTCGGCTACCGCAGCTTCAACGCCGTGCTGGACGCGATCGGAAGGAATCCCGATAAAAACCTGATCCTGAACATAACCTGCACGGATCTTCTGCCGCAGGAGCTGAAGGCCGACGCGGACTTATATACGGAGCAGATCGCGATCCGGTTTATCGACGAGGAACCCTCCGGAGACGACGGAAACGGGTCTTTTCTGGATTGGATCGCCGAGCAGTATCAGGCGACTCTCGCCGCGCTGCTGGGATTATTTAAAAAAGTGGTCAAGTTCTTTAAAAGCATTTTCTCAAAATAACACAAACGTTTAACCGCGAAAAAGGCGTCCCGCCGTCATGAGAGACGGGGGACGCCTTTTTATGCTTCCGTGACGGGATATATGCGATTTTCCAACCGGGGAGCCGCACGGTCGAAATCGAACGACGCAGACGGCCCCTTACTGTACGCAGCGGCAAAGCGGCGAATACCGCGCCCCTGTGCGTCGTTATAGGCGCACAGGGGCGCGGCAGTTTGATTTCACCCGCGAAAAACGCAAAAATATACAAAATTATGCTTCTTTTTTTGACGCGCAAGCTCGGTTCGTTCCCGAAAACGGCAGTTTCGTTCCCAACGGGTTGAAATCGATTTTTTAGCTGTTTATAATCAAGTCGGGTTTTGTCTTTATCCTTCGGGGATCGCTTCGAGCAGGCGGAGCGCCAGCTTCTTTTGTTCCGCGTTCAATCTCTGAAAGCGCTCCGTCAGCGCTTCGTCAAGATAAGAGCTTTGCGCCGTTACGGCGCCGCCGAACAGATAAGTCAGCTCGCAGTCCAGCTCCGTGCAGATCTTCGCGAGCATTTCAAGGTTCGCCCTTGTCAGGCCCCGTTCGATCTGGCTGACATAGCCCACGCTGACGCAGATCCGTTCCGCAAGCGTTTCCTGCGTCAGTCGTTTTTCCTTTCGTCGCTTTTGTATTCGCGCGCCGATCAGTTTGTAATCAATACGCATTACTGTCACCTCAGCTTTATTTTGGCAGCTATAATTATAAAAAACAGATAATAATTACTAATATTTTAGTTATATGTATTGATTATATACAAAATATATGATAAACTGAATATAATCAAATAAAAAAGCTGATTTGATGTTTGATCAGAATAAGACGCAAGCAGACAAAAGAGCAAAGAAGAACAATCTGCCGTTTACTTCTGTCGCAGATCTCTGTTCGCTGACGCTGCCGACGCAGCCCGTATCTTGCTGTGAATACGGCTATGAAGATAAGATCATAAGCACATTCCGTATTAATGGCGCGGAAGACTATATTTTCAAAAGCGGCATAAGCCGTATTAACAGCATGACCAAGGGCGATAAGGTTCGCGGATTTACAGATACCATTTACGGCGATTTTGTTCCCGACGAATACAGAAATGAGTCTTTTAACGTAAACTGACGGCAGAGGAAGAGAAGAAAACGATTACTATTCACGCATTCAGAGGGTTCGGGTGAAATTCCCGAATGCAGAATGCATGGTTACAGAAGTCGGCAAAGGATCTGCCTTTGTAAAATAGCAATTAAAAGTAAAGAAAAGGAGAATGTCAGCAAATGAATGCAAGTAAGAAAACCAAACGTTTCGGCGCTGTGATCGCGTTGATCGCGATGCTTTTGGTCATTCTGTTGTCGACGTCTGCGTTGGCGGCGTATCTCGGCGATGTGGATCAGAACGGCAAGGTGCAGGCGACGGATGCCCGTAAGATTTTACGGCACGCGGCAAAGGTCGAGATGTTCACGGATGAGCAGGCGCTTTTCCTTGCCGATATAGACGGAAACGGGAAAATCGCCGCAGCCGACGCGCGCCGCGCGCTGCGCATGGCGAGCAAGCTCGATCCGCTGATTGAAGCGACGGTGGATGAGCCGACGACCGAAGCTCCGACGACCGAAGCTCCGACGACCGAAGCTCCGACGACCGAAGCTCCGACGACCGAGGCTCCGACGACCGAAGCTCCGACGACCGAGGCTCCGACGACCGAAGCCCCGATCACTGAAGCTCCAATGAGTGAGTCTCCGACAACCGAAGCCCCGACGGCTGAGGCTCCGGTGTCCGAAGAGCCGACCACAGAAGCTCCGGCGACCGAAGAGCCGACCACAGAAGCTCCGACTACCGAAGAACCGACCACAGAAGCTCCGACTACCGAAATCGTCTTCGGCGACTGGAAAGAGCTGAATGAAAACGAGCATCAGCGTGTCTGCGTGAGTGATCCGAGTATTGTTGAAACTGCCGCGCACACTTGGGATAATGGTGAGATCACGGTAAAGGCCGGCTGCGAAACGGACGGCGAGAAGACCTATACCTGTAAAGGCTGCGGCGCAGTGAAAGTTGAACCGATCCCTGCGACAGGTCACGCTTACGGCGACTGGACGGAGCTGGACGAAAACGAGCATCAGCGCGTTTGCGCGAACGATGCGAGCCACGTCGAGACCGCCGCGCACAAATGGAATAAGGGTAAGGTTACGGTAAAGGCCGGCTGTGAAACGGACGGCGAGAAGACCTATACCTGCAAGGTCTGCGGCGCGGTGAAGACCGAGACGATTCCCGCGATCGGTCACGCTTACGGCGACTGGACGGAGCTGGACGAAAACGAGCATCAGCGCGTTTGCGCGAACGATGCGAGCCACGTCGAGACCGCCGCGCACAAATGG
>JAFRPB010000061.1 GCA_017429345.1 Clostridia bacterium
ACATCCCTGCGGCGCAGCCGCGCATCTCCGCTCTCCGCACTGAACAAAAGTATACCGCCTCCCGGTTAAGAAAGCGGTAAAGAAAAAGGTTAAGATTCGGTAAACATTTTATATCCGATGCCCCACACGGCCTCGACGTAGTCTTTTCCCGACGCCTCGCGCAGCTTGCGGCGCAGGTTGCTGACGTGGATTTTGAGCGAGCTCTCGGTGCAGTCGGGCGTATCGGCGGCGATGCGGTCAAGCAGGGCGGACTTCGCCACCACGCGGGAACCGTTCTGCATCAGTATTTTCAGGATCGCGAACTCGGTGCGCGTCAGACGGATCTCGGCTCCCGCCGCGAACACGGCGCGGCCCGTCAGATCCATTTCCAGATCTCCGGCGCGCAGAACGGGCGACGAGGATTCGTTCCGCCGCAGAGCGACCGTGATCCGCGCGAGCAGTTCCCGCGTCTCAAACGGCTTTGTGATGTAATCCGCCGCGCCGCCAAGCAGAAGCTCGACCTTGGTATCCGGCGCGGTCTTTGCGCTCAGAACGATCACGGGGATATTCCCGAGCCGCGGCAGAATCTCTTCGCCGGAGAGCCCCGGCAGCATCAGATCCAGAAGGATCAGGTCGGGCCGCTCCGCGTTGACGGCGAGCAGCGCCTCGGTGCCGGAGTACGCCCGCCGCACATGGTAATTCTCGCTTTTCAGAATTTCCTCGAGAAGATCGCCGACGGCGGCGTCGTCGTCCACGATCAGGATCGTCGTTTTCATCGTTTTCACATCCTTGCGGGCAGTATAGCATGATTTTCGCAAGAAGTCAATTCCGCCGCCCGACGCACAGACCGAACGGCGCGCCGGTGAATTATCCCGCGCCGCCTTGATTTTTTTTCAGATTAATGTTAGAATATAAAAAAACAGGGGGTGAGGGATTGCTGCGAAAAAAACCGGCGAAAAAAACGGTTTTGACCGATCTTTGCGCCGCCGCGGTATTCTGCGCCCTGTTCGGCTGGTTCGCTCATTGCGTCCGCTTCGGCGTTAACCGTGTGGACGAGAGCTTTTATCTGACGATCGCGCAGCGCTTTCTGCAGGGCGACCGCGTTCTTGTGGACGAGTGGCATCTCTCGCAGCTCTCGGCGCTGTTCCAGATGCTGCCGTTCGGAATCTTTGTATCCGCGACCGGCGGCACGGACGGTGTGATCCTGTATATGCGGTATGTCTTTCTTGCCGTTCACGCCGTTTTGTACTGGTTTTTGTATATAAAACTGCGTTCCCGCGGGATCGCGGGCCTTATCGCGACGGCGCTGTTCTTCGCGTACGTGCCCTTCGCTCTGTTCACGCTGAGTTATTACACAATGGCGCTGCACGCGCTGCTCGTCGTCTGCGCGCTCCTTTTTCTGAAGGAAAAGCCGTCCGCGCCCGCGCTCGTTTTCGCGGGGATCGTCTTTTCGTGCGCGGTGCTTATTGAACCGGCGTTCGCGTTGATCTATCTTCTGTATTGCCTTTTCGCGCTTGTATATCATATCGCAAAGAAAAAAGAAAAGCCGTTTTTTGCGGGATACGATTTTCTGCTCGGCGGCAGAACGTGGATCTTCCTTTTCCTCGGCGTGTTTGCGAGCGCCGCGGCGTTCCTGATCTTTCTGCAGATCAACGCGGGGCTCGGCAATGTGATCCGCAATCTGCCGAACCTGTTTACCGACAGTGAATACGACCTTTCCTCGGGCGGCGCCGTGAGCGGGTATTTCGGTCGCAAGCTCGCCCGCGCGGCGGAGCTGTTCGGCGCGCCGTTTACGGTCGGGCTTCTGCTCTCGCTTACTCTTGCCGCCGCATACGGTTTCCCCGCGGTCAGAAAAAAGATCCCGCGCGCGTTCCCGGCGCGCGGCGCGATCTTCGCGCTTGCCGCGGTCTGCGCGCTCGGCGCGGCGATCCGGGCGGTCCTTGTGAGAAATAACGGCGACGTCAATCTGCCGTGGTTCTATTTCTCGGCCGCGACGCTTCCTTTGGCGCTGTTCGGCGCTGTCTGTTACTGCCTGCTGGGAAAAAAAGACCGCCGGATCTTCTGCTTTTTTACTGTCGGACTGCTCGCTTCGATCGCGAAGGACACGGTTTCCGAGGTTTCTCTCGGGATCGGCTGCGCGCTCGGTTTTGTCCCCGCCGCCGTATTCGCTTTTTCCCTGACGGGCGAATTGCTCGCAAAAAACAAAGAAAAAGAAAGATCCGCGGCGATCTCCCGCGTTCTCGCGCTTGGCGCGTCGGCCGCGGTCTGCTGCCTGTTCCTGACGCAGTTTTCCTGCGCATATCTCTCCGGAACATTCAAGATCATGGAGCAGCTTTACGCGCCGATGTATTCGGGCGTTTCCGCAGAGAATACGCCGCTTGACGCGCGGATCGAAAAAGGTCCCTATCGCGGCGTGTATACGACCTTATTGATTCAGACGAGGCACGAGGCGATGCTTTCGGATCTGGACGGGCTCGGCGAAGGCGGCGTGTATGTCCCCGAGCGTTTCCCCGCGGCGTATCTGTATCTCGGCCGTTCCTACGGCGTGTATTCGACATGGTTCGTCGAGAAGGACGCGAGCAGACAGAGCGAGTATTGGCGTCTGCATCCCGACCGCGTTCCGGCGTATGTTTATATACCGTACTATCACGGCTCCTGCTACGTCGCAAACGAGCGCGTGATGCGCAAGGGCTGGACCGAGGACGCCCTTGCCGCAGCCCGCGCCCTCGGCGGCAGCGAGCCGGTAAAGGGCAGGGCGGGATATATTGTTACGATCGAAAATTAGGAGAGTGAAGAGTTAAGAGTGCAGTTGAGGATGGGGCTGTGCCCCATACCCCGATGAATAAACGGGTGCGGATTCAAACGTTTATCGGTTCTGTTTTCACCGTATTCACCGTATATAGAATCAAATCGCGCAGCGATTTCCGAAACTCCACTTTTCACTCTTCACAATCCACACTGTAATTAATAATAGGAGGATATAACCATGTCACTTTACATCAACGCGCTGCCCGTCAGCGAGCAGGATTACGCGGAGGCGATGCAGACCCGCGTCGAACCGTATCTCGCCTCGATCGGGCAGGAGGGCTTTTTCAAAAGCTTCGACGGCAACGAGATCCATTATGAAAAGTATCTGATCCCCGACGCGGAGGGCTCCGTTGTGATCTCGCACGGCTTCACCGAGAGCGCCGAGAAATTCCGCGAGATGTCCTTTAACTTCCTTACGATGAAGTTCAACGTCTTCGCGATCGACCACCGCGGTCACGGCAGATCCTACCGCAAATATCCCGATCAGCCGCAGCTTGTGTGCATCGACAGATTCGAGACCTACGTCAAGGATCTTTACGCCTTTGTGCAGAACGTCGTCAAGCCCGAAGCTGCGGAAAAGCCGCTGTATCTCTACGCGCATTCGATGGGCGGCGCGATCGCGGCGCAGTTTCTGCAGACCTATCCCGGCGTGTTCGACAAGGCTGTGCTCTCTGCGCCGATGATCCAGGCGCAGATGCCGCTGTCCCCGTCCCTTGCCGCGGCGATCATGCAGGTCTTTACGGTTTTCGGTCAGGGCGATAAGCACGTCTTCGCGCACGGCCCGTATAATCCCGACGCGACCTATGAAAACAGCCACGACACAAGCAAGGCGCGGTTCGACTATTATCACGAAAAAAGAAATAACGAGCCTCTGCTGCAGACGAACATGGCGTCCAACCGCTGGGTGCGCGAGAGCGCGAAGGTCGTCAAAAAGAATCTCGACCCGGCGCGCTGCAAAAATATTACCTGCCCGCTGCTTCTGTGCCAGCCGGAGACCGATACCAGCGTCATCAGCGAGAAAGAGAACGAATTTGTTTCGCTCCTGCCGAACGGAAAGCTCGTGCAGTTCCCGAACAGCCGTCATGAGATCTTCATGTCCGTCGACGGGACGATGCTGATGTATCTGCAGACGATCGAAAAATTCCTCAAGGGCGAGGAATAAGAATGAAAAGCGCTGCGTATTTGCACCGTCGGGAGGATAAACGATAATGTCCGTTAAAAAAAAGATCGCGGACGTGCTGCTGAAAACGATCCATTATCATGTGCGCTTCGCGGTTTTTCTGACGCGGCGGCAAAAATTGCGGGTCGAGGGAAAAGTGCCGAAGGGAAAATGTATTTTCGTGGCGAATCACTTCTGCTACGACGATCTTCCGACGGCGATCTCGGCGCTGGAACGGCATTTTTATGTGCTCGCGAGCGACGTCGACCGGCACACGCTCAGCGGTGTGCTGATGCGCTTCAACGGTCTTGTCTGGGTCGACCGGACGGACAGGGAGGATCGCCGCCGCGCGGCGGAGGAGATGAAGGAGCATATCCGGCTCGGGCACCGCGTTCTTTTGTACCCCGAGGGACTCTGGAACGTCACGCCGCACCTTCCCATGCTGCCGATGTTTAACGGGGCGGTCAGGTTTTCGCAGGAGACCGGCGTGCCGATCGTACCGGCGTATTCCCTGTTCCGGGACGGCGAATGCCGGGTCCGGATCGGCGAGGCGTTCCGCCCCGGGGAGAACGCGGCGGACGCGACGCTGGAGCTTCGCGACCGGATGGCGACGCTGTATTATGATTTGCTGGAGCAGTTCCCCGCGGAGCGCCGTGCGGATATCCCGGAAGGGTACTGGCGGGAGAATGTGCTGGAGCGCTGCCGCGTGTACGCCCTCGCCAAAAAAGACCCTGCGGCGTATCTTGCGGACGAGGCGCGGATCATGTTCCGGCCGAAGGACGTCGTTTCCCCGGAGGAGGCGTTTGCGCATCTGCGCACACTTCGCCCGAATCCGAATAACGCGTTTCTGCTGAATCCGAGGCTGTCCTACGACGGCAGTGTGGGAACGACCGGCGCGGCTGTTTTAAAGTATTGACAGAGTTTTCTTTATATGTTAAATTGAGATATGAAATAAGAAAATAAGGAGGAATACTATTATGAAGGTATTCATGATCGGCGGTACCGGCCTGCTCGGCTGCGAGGCTGCGAGAGTATTGATCGAACGCGGGCACGAGGTCAAAAGCGTCGCCCTGCCGCCCCTGCCGGAAGGCGCGCCGATCCCGCCGGAAATGGGGATCATTTTTTCCGACGTCAATAAGCTGAGCGACGACGAATTCAAAAAGATCGCCGACGGCTGCGAGGTCTTCATTTTCGCCGCGGGCGTGGACGAGCGCGTCGAGTTCCCCGAACCGGTCTACGATTATTACTATAAGTATAATATCGCGCCCCTCGAGCGGCTGCTGCCGATCTGCAAAGAGATGGGCATGAAGCGCGCCGTGGTGCTCGGCTCTTATTTCTCGGGCCTGGTCAAGGCGCGCCCCGATATGAAGCTGCTCGACCGCAATCCGTATTTCAGAAGCCGCATCGATCAGGAGAACGTCTGCAAAAAGTATGCGGACAAAGACTTTGACGTCTCCGTGCTTGAGCTGCCGTATATCTTCGGCACGCAGCCCGGCAGACGCCCGGTGTGGGTCGTGCTGATCGAGCAGATCGCGATGATGGATAAGCTCCCGTGCACGCTCTACCCGAAGGGCGGCACCACGATGCTCACCGCGCGGCAGGTCGGCGAGGCGATCGCCGGCGCGGCGGAAAAACAGACGCACGGCTTCCGCGCGTGGCCGATCGGTATGTATAACATGAAGTGGAAGCAGTTCCTGAAGATCGTGTACGACGCGCGCGGCATGGGACCGGACCGGAAGATCGTTTCGATCCCGCCGTGGATGATGAAGATGGGCATGAGCTCGGTCATTAAAGATTACGCCGCCCGCGGCGTCGACAGCGGTATGGACCCGCTGCAGCTGCCGTATATCATGGATCTCGACCTGTTCACCGACCCGCGTTACTGCCGCGAGCTCGGCGTGACCGAGGACGATATCACAGCCGCGATCTTCGACTCGATCCGCGTCAGTGAGGAAGCGTATCAGGGAAAGGTAAAGCTGCTGGATATGAAAGGGGAGTAAATTTCGATCTGCCGCAGAGCGGCGATTCGGAATTTACAGTCCCGAGTCCCGAGTCTTGAGTCCCGAGATGCGGACGGGAAGTCTGTGCGTCTCAGATCGCCTGTTTTCAGAGATGAGAGATTAGAATTGAGACGCAACGCAAACAGAGGTGCTGTTATGAAGAATCGGCTTGCCCTGGCGGCGGCGTTCGTCCTGTTGTTTTCGTGCCTGACAGGGTGCGTTCGCGCAGAACCGGTCGATTTGCATACCGTTGCGGACAGCGAGCTTGTTAATACGGCGTTCTATATCGCCGCGGAGCATGCTGACGCATATGAGAATTACGCCGATTATATGGAGTCGGACGCGCCGGAGGCGCAGAAAACGCTGTATGTCGCGTGGAAGTATGATATGGAGGTGCAGAACGGTGGGTTGTGCCAGTTCTTTGTCAACCCCTCGCGTGCGCTTGCGCCTTATCTGGAAGACGTGCTGCATACAATCCGCGCGGACAGCCATCGGGAGCTGTTTCATTCCTTCGTTCAGGAGAACGACATCGATATAAACGACCTGTCTTCATTTATTATCCGGTCTGTGGACGAGTTTCAGGAGCAAAACGAGAGGTATCCGTTCGACGATTTCGACAAAGCGTTTATGCGTCTGCCGTCGATCTATGATTATATGTTCGCATTTGTGAAGGCGCA
This sequence comes from Clostridia bacterium, assembly GCA_017429345.1. Taxonomy (GTDB): domain Bacteria; phylum Bacillota; class Clostridia; order Oscillospirales; family Acutalibacteraceae; genus RGIG2774. Next base: position 6,624 of record JAFRPB010000061.1, read on the forward strand.
TATGGATGAATTCTGAAAACGTATGCTGCAGCATAAAACACGAAAAAACCGGTCCGCCGAGTCATCACACTCGGCGGATCGGTTTTTTCTGATTATTATTTGCTGCCTAACCATCCCCGCCGGAAGGACAGGGCTGCCCTCGCCGGAAATTCGATCAGACGACGTTTCGATAAATTCTGATTTATCGGGATGTTTCCCGCGGCGTTGGGCGACAATTTGTAGGGGCGGGCCTGACCGCCCGCTTGCGTGTTTAGCCCCGACCCTTGCGGACCGGCGAGAAAAGCAAAAAGGTTAAATCCGTTGTAAAATATACAATTTATCCTCCTCGCCACCCCCACTACGCCGTCGATCGGGGGGTCCTGCCCGCC